>JBFZAD010000026.1:0-10155 GCA_041309125.1 Candidatus Omnitrophota bacterium | reverse complement strand
TAGAGATTGTGAATAATGCAGACGAATTGATTCTTAAGTACCGACAGCTTCAAACAAAATACAATAATATTCCACTTCTTATCCAGGAAATTATACTGGGTCCGGACAGTAATGTTTATCTACTAATGGCATATCTGAACAAGGATTCTTCTGCGCTAGCCACTTTTACTCCAAGAAAGCTGCGTCAGTACCCTGTAGATTTTGGTATTGGCAGTTTTGATATCAGTGAATATCAGCCTCGGGTAATTGAGTTAGGCCTTAGGCTGTTGCAAGGAATCCGCTACAGAGGCGTTGCTGGTATTGAGTTTAAGCGTGATGAGAGAGATGGAGAATTTAAGCTGATGGAAATTAATGCAAGGACATGCCTTATCGGTGAGATAGCTGTAGGAAGTGGTGTCGAACTTCCTTATATTGCGTATCAGGATATTGTCGGCGATATAGTAAATCCTGTGCACAAATTCAAGGAAGGAATTAAATGGTTTGGTTTAGAATGGGATCTTTTTTCATTTTTAGAATATAGAAGGAGAAAAAAACTATCGTTTTGGAGTTGGATTTATTCACTAAGAGGCAAGAAGGTGTATGCATATTTTGCCTGGGATGACCCGCTGCCAGGGTGTTTTTCCATAGTTAAGATATTGCGTAGATTATTAAAATTTATGTTGAAAGGTTCTCAAAGGAACAATGATTAGAAATGGATTGGAAATGAAAGTCAAGCAAAGAACTCCAAAAAGAAACCTTTTGAATTATTTCTTGTTGTTTTTTATAGTTTGCATCTTTGGCATTATTGTTGAGCAGAATGTCAGCATGCCTCAATTTGTCATAAGGCCTATTGGTGTCTTGGGCATTTCAGCGCTTTTTATTTCTGCAATTAGAGGATCTGATATATCCTTATTATTCTTAGCAATATATATACCTTTTTCAAGGATGCTTGTCGGTGACTTTGATACTCAAACCAGGGGATTAAATCTGACGAATGTGATTATGTTTATATCAGTAATTGCCTGGCTGGTTAGAGCTAACCAGAGGCGACATAAAATCTTTGAAAGGTCAGCTCTGAATTTTCTGGTTGCGGCTTTCATTGGTTGGGGCCTTATTTCGCTTGTGCGTGGCTATTATACTCAAGGCTCATTCTATTTAGAAAACATGGCGGTCAAGCTGAAACAATGGCTAACTCCTATTCTGCTTTATTTTATCTATTTTAATACAACCAAAGATAAAAACTTTGCTAAGAAAATATTAGTAGCAATGATGGTAGCAATTACAATTATCGGTTTGATGGCAATAAAGGATTATATTGATATTGGTAGCGCCAGCAGCCTTGATAAATCCAGAGTAGGAGGAGTATTTGAGCAGCCAAATATGCTAGGAGGGTTCTTTGTCTATAATATGTTTCTTTTCTTGGGGTTCTTCCTTGTTTATTTTCCAAATATCCGCTATTTCCTGCTTCTTTTGCCGTTTCTGATATGTTTTCGAGGAATTATGGTGACTTTTTCAAGGGGGGCTTATCTTGGCTGCGCCTTTGGTGGCTTAGCAACTGTATTTTTTAAGAATAAGGTATTATTTTTTGCAGCGTTTGTATTAATAATTTTTGCAATCCTTAATCCTATTTTGCTTCCGGCAGGTATACGCAACAGGATGGAAAATACATTTTACGGTGGGCAGGTCTTTTCAACTGATATTAACGATGTTGAAGACCCAAGCGCAAGAACAAGGATAATTCTTTGGACAGGAGCAGTTGAGATGATTAAAGAAAGCCCTATATTCGGCGTTGGATATGGTCTTTTCCCGTATCTGATTCCTTCTTATGCGCCTAATTTAAGTTCCGGCGCAAGGGATGCCCATAACACCTATCTTATTCTTGCAGCAGAAATGGGGATTCCTTCACTTTTAATTTTCATGGCTATCCTTTTTATTTTAGTAAAAAATTCGAATTGGCTTTACCGAAAGACAAAAGATAAATTCATAAAGGCATTTGCCCTTGGAGTCCTTGGAGGCTTGTTTGGTCTATTGCTAGTCAATATGTTTGGCTCGCGTATGAACGCGGAAGAGGTCAGCGCCTATTTTTGGATTTACGCGGGACTTATTATGGCTCTAGTTAGAATGAAACAGAAAAAACAGATTACCTAATCTTGATCATATGAGAAAATTTAAAATTTTATTTCTGGTTGATAAACTAAGGCTTGCAGGAGCACAAAAGCATCTTTTAAATGTAATTCTTGGTTTAGATAAATCAAAATTTGAGGCAAGACTTGTAACTCTTGAAGATTTGGCGATAGTTAAAATATATGGCCTGTCAGGCATAAGGGGGCTTTTTAAGTTAATCAGTATAATAAAGCAGCAAAAGTTTGACATAGTTCACTCGTATTTGTTCAGCGAAAATATTTTAGGAGCCATTGCTGCAAAAATTTCTGGCGTAAAAACTATTATTACAGGCCGCAGGGATACCGGGATGTTGCGTGAAGGTAGATGGTATCATATTTTAGCCTATCGGATTACAAATAGATGGGTGGATAAGATAATATGTGTGAGCAATGCAGTAAAGAAGGTCGCAAAGGAGAAGGAAAGGGTTCCGGAAGAGAAGCTAGAAGTCATTTATAATGGTGTGGCTACAGGCTACAGGCTACAGGCTACAGGCTTCAGGCAGCAGCTGAAACAATCGCTTGGAATAAACGAAGATGAGAAAGTGGTTGGGATGGTTGCGAATTTTAGCTGGATTAAGGGGCATAAGGATTTTGTAGAGGCAGCTGCCCTGGTTCTGAAAGAAGTTCCGAATATGAAATTTGTTTTAGTTGGAAATGGACCTCTTTTGGATAGCTGCAGGCTCCAAGCCGCAAGCCTCAAGATAGAGGATAAGTTATTGTTTTTGGGTAGCAGGCAGGATGTTGGGGAATTGCTTTCAATAATGGATGTATCGGTAAACGCATCCTATTCAGAGGGAATGTCTAATACGATTCTGGAATCAATGGCAGCAGGAGTGCCTGTTGTTGCAACTGCAGCAGATGGCAATGTTGAGACAGTTATTGGTTTTGATGGGGAAAACATAGAAAATGCAACAGGGATATTGGTGCCTGTGCATAATCCTCAGGAGATGGCACGCGCAATAATTAGGGTATTAAAAGATGAAAAGCTACGCCAGCATTTGTCAGAGAATTCAGAAAGAATTGCTGCAGATAAATTCAGCCTTAACAATATGATTATCTCAATGCAAAACGAGTATCTCAAGCTCTTAAAGCCGCGCATAGCTTATATCATGTCTAAATTTCCAAGCTATGACGAGACCTTTATTATGAGGGAGATAATAGCCTTGAAGGATGTTGGTTATAACCTTGATGTTTTTTCTCTTAAATCAGCAGAAGACAAGGTCTTTCATGAGAGCGCAAGAGCTCTTAAGGAAAATACCTTTTACAGCCCATTTTTGTTGTCTATTGGATTAATAAGTGCGAATGTCGGCTTTTTATTCTTGCATCCAATACGTTATATCGGCTCAATATTCTATGTTCTATTTGGTGTATTGACCGACACAAGCTACAAAAGGCTTCAAGTGTTTCTTAAGACAATAGCTGTGCTTCCCAAGAGTGCGTATTTTGCCAGGATAATGCTGCGCAGAAAGATTAGTCATATACATTCTCATTGGAGCACATATCCAACTACCGTTGCTCTTTTTATATCTCGCCTGACCAATATTCCTTTTAGTTTCACTGCTCACGCCCACGATATATTCAGAGATAGGGTTATGCTTAAAGAAAAATTAAGGCAGACTAAATTTGTCGCAACTTGTACTGCCGATAATAAAAAGTATTTGATAAAATTGCTGGATAACCGAGAAGAAGAAAATAAGATAATTGTTAATTACCATGGAGTAGATTTTAGTAAATTTGAAACGGTAACAGTTGAATCAAATCATCGACCTTTTACTATTCTTTCTGTAGGGACTCTTAATAGCGCAAAGGGCTTTGAGTATCTCATTGATGCCTGCAAGATACTCAAAGAGAAAGGTTTGGTATTTGAGGGCATTATCGCTGGCGGAGGTGCGCTTGAGAAAGAGTTAAAGGAACGGGTTAAATCCAAGGGCCTTGAAGGCACCTTACATTTTACAGGTTATATATAGCAAGAAAAATTAATTCCTTATTACAAAAAGTCCGATGTATTTGTCCTTGCAGCTGTAAAAGAGATACATTGGGGTATCCCAAATGTTCTCTTGGAGGCAATGGTTGCCAAGATCCCTGTTTTATGTACTGATCTTCCGGCTGTTAAGAGTGAATTGATAGAAGATATGCACTCCGGGATTTTCCTGTCGGACAAAGACTCAAAAGGCGTTGCAGATAAAATCGAGCTTGTATATAGAAACGAAGACCTGCGCCAGAAAATAGCAGAAAATGGGTTCAAGAAAGTTCAGGAGAGATTTGATATCCGCAAGAATGTCAAAGAGCTGGTAGAAGTTTTTAATAACTATATAGAAATATGAGACAAGGCATAGCGAAAAGATTTTATCTGGCTGGCGCTAAAATTAGAGGAGAGGCAATCAATGACTACCTAATTGGCCTCGAGAAAAGCCAGTGGTTCTCTCCTGAGATTTTACGGCAGAGGCAGAGGGAAAATATAAAAACTCTTATTGATTTTGCATATCAGCACTCACCGTTTTATAAAGAGTCCTTTGAAAATATAGGCATAACTCCAAAAGATATTGAATCTTTTGAAGATTTTTTAAAGATCCCTATTTTGACTAAAGATAAATTTAGAGAAAACATAGAAAAACTTTTTATTGCGAGAAAGGGAATGCGGCATTCTGCGGTAAAGACATCCGGTTCAACCGGTATCTCGATGAAGTTTTGTAAGGACAGGGTAGCTTCAGGATATGCGCGTGCTGCTATGTATCGCGGACACAGATGGTATGGAGTAGATATTGGAGCTAAAGAGGCAAAATTATGGGGAATTCCTGTAAATTATTTTGATAGGCTAAAATGCCGCATAGAGGATAAGCTTCTTAACCGTTTTCGTGAAGACGAATATAATCTTAAAGACATAACGCTCTTTAATTTTTATAAAAAGATTATTAAGCTAAAGCCTGAATACATCTTTGGCTATGCCTCAATGGCCTATGAATTTGCCCGATTTATAAAAAATCAGAAACTTGACGGTAAAAAAGCGCAATTAAAAATGATTAAGACGACCTCTGAAACTTTACAGGATTACCAGAAAGACTTTATAGAAAAGGTTTTTGGTTGTAAGGTTGCCAATGAATATGGCGCCTCAGAAACAGGCCTTATCGGTTTTACATGTCCAGAGGGGGCTATGCATATTATGGATGATTGCGTGTATATAGAGATAGTTGATGATGACGGCAGGACTTGCCCTGAAGGAAAAACAGGCCGGGTCATTGTAACTGACTTACACAATTATTCATTGCCAGTAATCAGGTATGAAGTAGGGGATATTGCAAGTTTCTCTCTTGACAAATGCTCATGCGGCAGGGGACTGTCCTTATTAAAAAGTGTCCAGGGCAGGAGTTGCGATATTGTTTTTGCATCTAATGGAGGCAAATTGCACAGTATTATCTTTTATTATATTGCTAAAGGTCTTTCTGAAAATGGAGGCGGCCTAAAGCAGTTTAAGGTTTATCAAAAATCAAGAAATCACATTATTATGCAAATTGTAAAAGATGAGCATTTTGGCAATCATACTGTCCAATATCTGGATAACAGGATTAAGGGGTATCTTGGCAATGATTGCAAAATTGATTATGATTATGTTGAATTAATTCCTAGGGAGCCCTCAGGAAAGCTTAGGGATTTTGTCCAGGAGATACGCAATTGATTAAAAATAAGCTTTTTCATAGATTTAGCCGAACTGCCTTAAGCAGCCTCTTTTATTTTAAAATTGCTCTTTTTAATTTAAAAAGGAGAGGGGTTGTTGTGCTGAATTACCACCGCGTTAATGATTATCTACCTGCAGATGAATTGGTTACCAGCACCGAAACTTTCAGAAGACAGATGGAGTATCTTCATAAGAAAAAATATGAAGTTATCGGAATTGATGAATTAGCCGGAGAGTTTAACCGGAAAAAGGTATTAATTACTTTTGATGATGGTTATTTAGACAATCATCAAAATGCCTTTCCTATTTTGAAACATTTTGGTTTTAAAGCGGTAATTTTTTTAACATGCGGCTATGTGAATACAGATAATAAGATGAAGCGATATAAAGATGTTCCTTGGAAGAGGGATTTTCTCAATCAAGATGAGATTCGCATTATGGCTGAAAATGGCATTGAGTTTGGCGCCCATACTGTTAATCATGTCCGGTTAGCGCAGATACCTCTTGCTGATGCAAAGAGAGAGATATATGAATCTAAAAGGATTGTCGGCCTTTTATCAGGCAGAGAGCCAAAGGCCTTTTGTTATCCGTATGGAGATTATAATGAGGACATTAAGAGAATTGTAGAGGATGCAGGTTTTCAATGCGCCTTTACAGTTACCCCAGGATGCAATACGGGCTCGATTGATAGATTTGAGCTAAAACGGACAGGCATGAATGGAATAGACACTTTGTTTGATTTCAAAAAGAAGCTTGCTGGGGCTTATGATTCATTACATATCGCAATACAAAAGAGTAAAAAAATAGGCATATATGCTAAAAAACCAAGAAAGATTAATATTTTGTATATTATTTGGGCATTAGGCCTTGGAGGAGCTGAGCGGGCTGTTATTAGCCTTGCAAAAGGTTTAGATAAAGCTCGCTTTAATCCAGTTATTTGTTGTTTGAATTGGCCTGGAGAATTCGCCTGCGAAGTAGAACTTGAGAATATAAAGGTTGTATCCTTAAATAAAAAGCCAGGAGTAGATCTCGCTGTAATCAATAAGCTAATCAATGTAATTAGGGAAAATAAAATTGATATAGTTCATACCCATCTATGGGGAGCCAACTTTTGGGGAAGAATCGCAGCAAAAGTAGCTCGAGTTCCTGTAATAATAGCCACAGAACATAGCACCCCATCTTTTAAGAGTTTATTTAAGAAGTTCGCAGATAGAGTTTTAGCAAAATTTACAGATAAGATAATTGCTGTTTCAGAAGAGGTTAAAAATTCGAATTCAAAGGAGATAGGTATAAAAGAAGAGAAGTTTGAGGTGATTTATAATGGAGTAGATACAAGCAGCAGGCCACAAGCAGCAGGCCACAAGCAGCAATTGAAGCATTTACTCGGGATAAATAATGATGAGATTATAATAAGCTGTATTGGGAGGTTGTCGCCAGAGAAGGGACATAGATATTTGTTTGAAGCAATGGGGTTGTTGAATGGAAAATATAAGGTTAAGTTGCTTGTTGTTGGAGATGGGCTTGAGAAGCAGCGTTTAGGGGATAGCGTTAAGGGGTTAGGCATAGAAGAAAAGATAATATTTACTGGGATGAGAAAGGATATCCGTGAAATTTTAGGGATAACAGATGTGTTGGTTTCGGCTTCTCTTAGAGAAGGAATGCCCATTACTGCATTGGAGGCAATGGCCTGCAGAGTGCCTGTAATTGCTACTAATGTAGGAGGAACTCATGAAGTTGTTCAAGACGCAAAGACCGGGATTCTCGTTGAGGCTAAAAGCCCAAAGTCATTGGTAGAGGCAACAAAGAGGCTGCTTGATAATAGCGCCTTGGCTAAACAGATGGGTAAGAAAGGCTATGAACGCGTTTCTACAATGTTTAGTTTGGATGCGATGGTTGATAAACATCAAAGGTTGTATGAGATGTGCTTGGCTGGAGTAACTATTAACTAGTAAAAATATGAAAAGAATAATTCCTATACTGATATCTGTAGTAGTCGCATTTATTTTTGGGATATTTTTTAATAATATCAAGGATAAGATTAAAAAGTTCCGATTTAAATCCAATAGTGCACCAATAGCAATTATAGCAGTAGTTTGTTTATTGCTGGGCATATTAATAGGCAAGGGTCCAGTGTTCTTTAAGAATATTTACAAAAGCTTTAGTAAGGCAGGCCAGGGTATCAGGATTAGATTGCCCGGAAAGATAACAAAGCCTTTTATTATTTGTGATTTTGAATCCCCGGATGATATTAAAAAATGGGAAACAAAAACTGCGGCTATAAGCCAGGTCAAGGAATATGTGACCTCCGGTTCTTATTCGGGCAAGATGGAATTTAAAGCCGGTTCAGAATTTTCAAATATATTGATAGAGGATTATCTTGAGGATAAAACTAAATTTGGCAACTGGGAAGATTACATAATGTTAAAATTTGAAATATTTAATCCGAGTAATGATAACGCGAAACTTACATTAAAAATTAAAGATGTTAATGGAAAATCATGGAAGACAACTATTTTCCTGTCTCCGAATCAGAACAATGAATCAAAGATCTATATCTATTCGCTAAGAAACAATCTTGATATATCTAGGATCAGGCAGGTCAATTTCTTTGTATCTAAATTAAAGAGTGATTTAGTTTTATTTATTGATAATATCAGGTTGGTTCCAGAGGATGCCCAAGAGCAGAGTAATTTAGAGGAATACTCAACAAACTCTGTTAAGAAGGGTTTTTTATTTGAATCACAAGACAGTGATTTCGGTATAGGCATTGAATCTTCTGTAGAGAAAGTCTTTACAGAGCCAAAAAAGTTTAAAGGTTTTGCTTCTGATGAAGTTAAAATTTCCATGGCAGCCAATGAATATGAAGCAAAGCAATTAGTAATTAATGCTAAGAAACCCCTGGAAGGCTTTTCTGTTGAAACAACAGATTTAGTAAGCCAGACTGGGGAGAAAAAGGCTATTATTAGCAAAAAGAACATCAAGTGTCTTTTTGTTGGGTATGTAAAAACCCAGAAGCCTGACTATGATGTTTCTTATGTTGGCTATTGGCCTGATCCATTAGAGGAAAAACAATCAGTTAATATTAAGGAGAATGCCGTACAGCCGATATGGATTCAAGTTTATACTCCGTCCGATACCCCTGCAGGCGATTATTCTGGAGAGGTTATTTTGAGGTATTCAGGCTCAAAAACAAAGAATATAAAGCTGAATGTCCGCGTGTTTAGTTTTTCCTTGCCTGAAAAGAACAATTTAAAGACAGCATTTGATTTTTATGATGCCAGAATGAAAAGGATGTACCCTAAAAAAGAAGGTGAGGGTTCGCCAGAATACAATGGTAGGATGAATCAGCTTAAGATTAAATACTACATTGATATGATTAAGCATCGCATAATGCCCATTGAGAATTTTGACTTAAATAACAGTTATGCAATGGACTCGTTGAAGCTTTATATAGACAAAGGATTGAGCGCATTTGCCATAGGAAAATATAGTGGCTCAAATGATAACAATTGGCCTAAAGATTCTGTTAAGTTGAATGAATTGGTAAGTGTATATCGAGAATATGGACAAATTCTGAAGAAAATGGGCTGGATTGATATGGCGTATATTTATACCTATGATGAGCCCAAATATGGCGATATGTTTGTGGATACAGTCACTAAGATGGTGCATCAGGCTGATCCTGATCTTAAGAATATGGTTTGCATATATGAGCTGGATGACCCGAAAAAATATCCTGGCTGGGGCGATGACATTGATATATGGTGTGTGCGAAACATTGTTTTTAACGAGAAAATAGCTAATACCTATAAAGATAAAGGCAAGGAGGTTTGGTTGTATGTCTCAGGTCCAAGGCCGCCATTTCCTACACTTGTGATTGATTATCCGGCAATTGCTTACAGGATCATACCATGGATGTGTTTTAAATATGGCATCAAGGGCTATCTATATTGGTGCGTGAACAAATGGGAGGATAATCCTTGGGAGAATCCAATGAATACCAAGTGGCAGCAGAATGGAAACGGGCTTTTGTATTATCCTGGCCAAGACGGCCCTGTTACTTCAATACGGCTTGAGGTAACTCGAGACGGGATAGAAGACTATGAGTATCTATATCTGCTGAATGAAAAATTACAGGAGGCAAAAGGAAAAAATTTAGAAGAAAATAATCCAAGGTTAATGAAAAAAGCAGAGGAATTACTGAAGATCGATGAATCAATAGCCGCCTCAATGGGGGAATATACACAGGACGCTTCAGTTATTGAGGGAAGAAGGCTTGGTATAGCGAATACGATTGAGAATTTAGACAACTTTATCCAGAATTCAATAATAGAAATAAGT
>JBFZAD010000025.1:0-4406 GCA_041309125.1 Candidatus Omnitrophota bacterium | reverse complement strand
TATTAGCAACTATTGTATTTTTCCCGGCAGCATCTATAACAAGCCGTACAGCCATTGCCTGGCCGCAACCGGAACAGGCAGTGTGTCCTGATTTAAACAGGTGCGTATTTTCTCTAACTGTAGCTGTATTACTATCCATAATATTTCCTCCGATAATATTTCTTTAAATATATCAAGCTGCAGGAGAGTATTTTTCCTCGAGCAACTCTTCTTTCAGATCAATAAATTCCGCATTCACCTGTTTGCCGGAAAGCTTCTTAAATATATTCTGTATGCATTCTACAGTTATATCCCTTCCTCCTAGGCCAAATATAAAACCGCTTACCTTTGGTAAGCGGGTTTTACCTATAAATGCATTCATAACATCAGTATAGAGCGGACCGTATGCGCCCAAAGAAATCGCCTTTTCAACCACTCCAATCTGCTTTGCATTCTTTAATGCATTATATACCTCTTTATAAGGAAATGGCCTGTATGTTATTATCTTTAATACTCCGACCTTTTTGCCTTTTTCGCGCAATCTATCAACTGCCTCTTTTGTAGTGCCGATAATTGAACCTATGCTGACTATAATCTTTTCTGCATCCTTGGTCCTATATTCCTCTATAAGTCCACCTTGCGTCCTTGCAAAGACCTTTTTAAAATCTTCGCATACCTTAGGAATTAGCTCAAGGCAATCCTCATTCGTCTTCTGAATTGCATAGCGAGTCTCCATGTAGCACTCTGGATCTGCTAATAAGCCCATAGATATTGGATTTTCTACATCCAGCTTATAAGGGGCCTTGTATACAGGCAAAAACTTATCTACCTGCTCTTGTGTTGGTATGTCAACCCCTTCAACTCCGTGCGTCAAAATGTATCCGTCAAGACATACCATGACAGGTAACATTATATTATTATCTTCTGCAACGCGGTATGCTATTAAGTGCAGATCTACAAGATCCTGATGATTTTCAGCATAAAATTGAATAAATCCTGAATCTCTTAATGCCATTGAATCCTGCTGGTCATTCCAGATATTAATCGGAGCTGAAACAGCCCTGTTTGCCATAGACATAACAATAGGTAAACGCATACCTGCAATATTATAGATAACCTCTGCCATTAAAAGCAGCCCTTGAGCACTTGTTGCAGTAAATACGCGCACTCCACAGGCAGATGCACCTAACACAACTGAAGCTGCTGAATGTTCGCTTTCCACATTGATAAATTCTGACTTTAGCTCTCCATCGGCAACCATCTGTGCAAGGCCCTCTACAATATGAGTCTGCGGAGTGATTGGATATGCCGAAATTACAGCAGGCTTAATAAGCTTTATTGTCTTTGCTATTGCATGGGAACCCTCTAAAAATTCTCTCATATTTTTTCTCCTTCAGGGACCATAATGATATCTTTCTTGGGGCATATTGCTACGCAATTGCCGCAGCCCTTACAGTAGCTATAATCACAGATATAGGTATTCTTTCCTTCTCCTGTAATACAGCCCTCCGGACAGATTAAGACACACATATTGCATGCAATACATTCTTTTTTTAAAAATTTTGGCTTATTGGTTATCCTCCAAGAGCCGGTCTTATTCTTCATACTTGTGCCAGATTTTGATGTTAATGGTCCAAACATTGTTTTCTCCTTGTGAAATAATCTTAACCTTTAGAATTCTTTATATACTCGTAGCCCTTTGTCGCAGCCTTGATATTATCTTCCAATATCTTGCCCTTAAATCTGTCTTTTATGCTTGCCAACAATGAATCTAATTTGATTTCTCCGGTTGCAGCCACAAAAGCACCTAAAAGCGATGTATTTCCCAAAGGCCTACCAATGGTCTCTAGCGCAATATCATTGGCCGGGACAGAATACACCTTCTGTCCATTTTTAAACTTTGGTATTTGTATCTCTTCACCCTTATTTTGATTTATCACAGCAATTCCCTTTTCCTTAAAACCCACGAAGCAGTTAAAACCGCGCATCAGGCTATTATCTACTATTAGCAAATAGTCCGGTTCGTATACTTGGCTGCGTATTCTCACCGGCCTTGTATCTACTCTCACGAAGGCATTCATAGGGGCTCCCATCCTGGCTGCTCCAAAATGAGGAAATGCATAGACGAACTTTTCTTCGGTAAAATAGGACTCTCCTAAAATTACCGCTGTGGTAATAGCACCTTGGCCAGCCCTTGCATGTATACGAATCTCTCTCATGAGTATTCTCCTAGGTTAAATTTTATTTTTATTGTTTATTGACTGGATAAATACGACTTGGAAATCTAATTATACGGCTAAGAGCCCATTATGTCAATTAATTTAGAGACTTTTATTTTTAAAACAGTTTGACACATCTTTTGTAGTCCTTAGAATGTTCTCCGGGAGTGCTTTATCCTTTGACATATCAAGGCTGCCAAGCCCACAGCTTGGAGTAAAGAGAGATTGGCTCAATAATCTTTCCCTGTCTAAGCCCAATTTAACAAGCGGCTTTATTGCCAGCTCCTCTAAACTATTAACAAGCTCTCCGACGATTATATTTTCCCTGTATTCTATAGTAGGAACAATTCCCCAGGCAATATTTTTTCCTTTCCGGACAAATTTTACAGCATCCTTAGCAAATAATATAAATTTATCCAGGAAACCAAATGCATCGAAGCTGATGATGTCAATATCCAATCCTAAAAGAACACCCCAATCGGTATTCCCACAACAATGAACGCCGACAAGAGTTTCTTTATCTATTTTGATCATATTAATAAGATCAGTCAGATATCTTACTACATCTTCCTTATTGATAGGGGTATAGGCAGAGCCAAAACAGCCCAGATAAGGCTCATCTATGAAAATTATAGAGCTCTTCTCATGCTCTTTAAATTTTTTTACCTGCCAGAGGGCCTTTCTTGCCAAAAGGTTTACACAGGCCTCAAGCATTACTGGATCCGATAATAGACTCTTGCCTTGTTTATCCTTAATGGCGCTTGCAAATGTAAATGGGCCTGTTATGTGGCCTTTGACGTACCTTAACTTTTTATCAATCTCATCCAATATACCCAATAGCGAATGCAGTCCTTTTGCATATTCAATAGAAATAGCAAAATAATCAGTGTCGTCGGATATAATCCTTTCATAAAAACCCTCTAATTCACGGTCTTTTGAATCCCCATCAAACAATAAAGAATCTCCTTTTATTGATACACAGGGTAATTTCTCGCTGAATTGAACCACCATTGATTCATATTTATTAGCCTTGGGAAGCTGCGGCCAGAAAACAATATCCATGTTCTTGAGTATGGCGCTAACTGCGGTATCTACATCCTTATAGGGAAGGCTTCCTATGGCTGTACATTGACAATTTGCCTTGAAATTCATTTTATTGCCTCTTGTTTATTAATGCTACGCACTCTTTTGTCAACATATTAAGCCCCTTTGAAATTTCAATTGGATAGCTTGCAATATTATCTAGCCTTTTATATCGATCTGGAATAGATTTGAGATTGTCTAATGTAAATTTACGAATCTCAGACAAGCTTGGGATTTTGTATATAACTCTTCCTCTATCCATTACCTTGATCAATAGAGGCTGTGCATCTATTTTCTCGTTCTCTAAAGCCAAAATATCCTTTAAATATAGATTCTTTCTACTCTTTATCCTAAAGACCTGCTTTCTTCCAGGATACGTAACCTTATCGCTGCTTAGCTTCATAGTAGGTATAAATCTGCCGTTCTCATCTGTTATTTGGCAGAGCTTATAAATTACATCGCAGTATGGCGCATCAGTTGAAATACCCATATTAGTACCTACGCCGAAATTATCTATCTTTGCCTTACTTTTTATAAGTTGAGATATCTTATATTCATCTAAATTTCCGCTTACAAAAATCTTTATGTAATTAAGCCCTGCCTTATCAAGAGCCTTTCTCATCTTCAAAGAAACCTTTCTCAGATCACCGCTATCTAGGCGAATTCCTTTAAGCCTAGCGCCTCTTTTTTCTAATTCCTTTGCAACTTTAATTGTATTATATAGACCCTTGTTGTAATTATATGTATCTATCAATAATATTGAATCATTAGGAAATGATTTAACGAATGCTCGAAAGCTTTTGATTTCAGAATCAAAAGACATTACAAAAGAATGAGCCATAGTTCCAGCTACCGGTATAGCATAAGCCTTGCCTGCCAAAAGACAAGATGAACCGGCGCATCCTGCAATATAACAAGAACGGCTGACCTTAAGCCCGGCATCATGTCCTTGGGTACGCCTAAGAGAAAAGTCAAACACGGACCTACCCGATGCAGCGTGAACCACCCGTATCGCCTTAGATGCAATGGTAGTTTGGATATTTATAGTATTTAACAGGTAGCTTTCTATGATCTGTGCTTCAATAATAGGTGCCGTTACCCTAATAATTGGCTCGTTTGGGAAAA
>JBFZAD010000024.1:0-3430 GCA_041309125.1 Candidatus Omnitrophota bacterium | reverse complement strand
TTCCTCCCTCTTCTTTTCTAAAATCTGCTGTTGCTCTGGGGTAAAAACACTCTTCATACATAAAATCCCTTGAACTTTTAGATCAAATTGCTCACCCATCAAAGACTTAATCTCAGCTGCCAGCACATCTACCTTATTTCTGTCAACTGTCACAGCCTGTAAAAGCCCTTTCAGTTCTTCTTTCTTTGACTTAAGTGCCTGCTGTATATCTTGACGTTTTTCCTTCTGCTGAGCTTTGAATTCCTGAATCTTCTGTTTTTGTTCAGGAGTAAGATTAAGCTCCTTAAAAATACTTTCTCCTCTTTCGCTTCCCATGCGGCCTCTATCAAATTGCCTGGGCCTATATTCACCCCTTTCTGGCTGGGCAAATACAAAAGAAACAAGACTCAACAAAGCTACAAGTTGTATTAAATAAATTGTTTTGAATTTTGAATAACTTTTCATACCAACCACCCCCTTCACTTACTTAGACAAAAACCTTATTAAAAAAGTTCCCTATAGAAAAAATTCTTCTATGGCCGTGCCTAAATCATCTGTATACCCATTATCAAGTGTGCCTAACTCAATATAATCAGTGACCTCTTCTTTTACATAGGCATTATTGCGTTGAGAATACAACATCTTTCCAGTTATGCCAAGAGTGCAGAATACGATTAAGATTGACGCGTAGACAACAACCCTCTTAAGCCCTAAAGACTCACCAAAAGTTGGAAATAGCGAGTTTTTTATTCTTTCAAGTATATTTACAAATATTGGTTCTCTTGCAGGCTCTGAAGTTAGTTGTTCTGTGACGACTCTTTCTCTTATCTTCTGCCACAACGTATCGTCAGGTATAAGAGTTTCTAAATTTCTAAATGGCAAACAGGCCTGCCTTTTTAAATCCTGCTCTAACTGTCTACAGTTGGCGCATTCTTTTATATGACTTTCTATCTTCTCTTTTAAACCAGACTTCAATTCGTTATCTATGTAATCTGTCATAATTAATTCTTTTATTCTTTCGCAATTCATATCGTACCTCCCTGGAGCTTGGCAATGCCCATAAGAGCCTCTCTTGCCCGTTTTAATCTGGATCGGACTGTATTTATATTAATCCTTAATGCCTTTGCAATATCTGCATAACTAAGTCCCTCCATTTCTCTTAAGATTATGCAAGAACGCTGCTGAAAATTTAGCTTACTTAATAGCTGCTGAACCTTTGCCTGTCTGTGCTCAACATCAACTGAATTAATAGAGTCGTCTTTTACTGCAATTGTCGCGATAACATCCTCATAATCAACCCTTTTAGATTGTTCTTTAATCATTCTTCTACAAATATTAAGCGCTGTATTCATCGTTATCCTATACACCCATGTTTTAAAAGAAGACTTGAATCTAAAACCCTTTAAATATTTATGAATCTTTAAAAATACATCCTGTGTTACCTCTTCGGCATCTTCCCTACTATTAGTCACCCTAAATGCTACACTGTATACAAAGCTCGATGAAGCCTTATAAACTTTTTCAAATGCCTCAAGACTACCACCTTGAGCCTCTAATAATATCTCCCTAGGTATATCCATAGTATGGCCTTCTATCTACTTAGACACAAAAAATATTAGAAAAGTTGCAAAATTCTTTTATTAGCCTATATAATTATACCAGAAAATATTAAATGTTTAAGAAATAATAAGTCAAGATTTTGTTTGTGATGATAATCATATTATGATAAAGTATTAAGGCCTTTAATTAAAATAAGTTAATAATTTTTGAAAATGCAAATAATAACACGATTAATTAATCCTCTTATAATATTACTATGCGCAGGCTGCGTAACCTCAGGCAAATCGCATGATTTTATCCTTGCTAATGAACCTCGATATGCTTCGCTAGATATAAGAAATGGTAAAGAGATAAACAATGGGATAATCAAAATGGTTTCATATAATATCAGATTAGGTGAAAAAATTGATGAGGCCATTGAATTATTTAAAAATAATGAGGATTTAAAAGATGCCGATATCATCTGCCTCCAGGAGATGGACCCTCAAGGCGTAAAGGAAATAGCTGAAAGTCTAAATACCAACTATGTCTTTTACCCTGCCTGCGTACATCCTGAAAACAACAAGGAATTCGGCAATGCTATACTTTCTGTATGGCCGATTAGAAATGATAAAAAGATATTGCTGCCGCTTTCTAACGCAGATAGATTATTTAAGCTACAAAAGATTGCCGTAATGGCAGACGTAATGATTGGATATGAGACTATCAATGTATCTTGCGTTCATCTGGGTACTGTAATTACACCCAAACAAAGAAAAGAGCAGGTTATAAAAATTCTGTCTCAAATTCCTGATTCAGCAAGATATTGTATAATCACAGGTGATTTTAATACGTACACAGAGAAACAAAAGACAACAGTTGTCAACACCTTCAAAGACGCGGGATTTAATTTTGCAAGCGAAGATATTGGTTGGACATACAAATACTGGTATCTTTTAAATAAAAAAGCTACCCTAGATTTAATTTTTACAAGGGGATTTATTAAACAAACCTCTGGTAAGGTTACAAACCGCAGGGCTAGCGACCATATGCCAATATGGTCGGATTTGAAATTTACAGAATAGAATTTTTTATAGTATTAGCTATCTTGTATATAAAGTTATAATATTGCCATGATACTCTAAGACTACATTTGTTTCATTTATCCTCTTGACAACAGCACCGCCTATTGTTTCGCCTTCCCTGACTATCGTTGAGTTTATAATCGCCTGGCTATTCTTAGAGAATAATATACCGTCTAATTGAAAAGGACCTTCTTGGGACCGGTCAAGCTTTTTCTTACCCTTACTATCATCCTGCCCTATGCCTATTTTCTTAAGAGACCTCAACATAAAAGATTCTTTTTCAACCGGGACTTCTTTCTTTTCGCTTTCTTTAACAGTAAGCCTTAAAATCTCAAACTCTTTTTTTAATTCTGCAAGTTGTTTTTCTAATTCGTCTTTTTTACTGCGTTCTTCATCCAGCTGTTTTTCAAATCCTACCCTTGTCTTAAATTCCTGCTCTAGCTGCTTTTGTAACTCCTCTATCTCTTGAAGTTCTTGCTCAACCTCCTTTGACGTCTTGCGACTCTTTAACTTCTCTGCCTGCTTTAGAGCAGCAAGTCGCGCTTGCTCACTTTCAGTTAATTGCTTTTCTAAGGATGATTTAGCCTTAATCTCCTGTGCAAGCTGATTTTCAGTTTGAGCCTTCAATTGAGTTTCTTGATTTAGACGACTATCCAATTCAATCTTAGCATTTCTTTCTTGAGTTAGCTGTTTTTCTAAATCAATCTTGGTTTTTGATTCTTGAGCTAGTTGTTGCTCTAAAGAAGCCTTGGTTTGTAATTCTTGGCTGAGCTTCTTTTGCAGCTCTTCTCTTAGCAGACGTTCTTGTTCTGCTTGTTTATCAACCT
>JBFZAD010000023.1:0-3735 GCA_041309125.1 Candidatus Omnitrophota bacterium | reverse complement strand
CCTTCGCCCTTGATTTCAATAAGCTTCTTAGCCTTTTTATAGTAATCAATCAACGGTGATGTCTCTTTCGTATATACATCAATCCTTTTCCTGACCGTCTCAGGGTTATCATCAGCACGCTGATACAATTCACCTCCGCATTTATCGCAAATGCCTTCCTTCCTGGGCGGAGACGATACCTTATGATACGGAGCCTGGCACTTCCGACAGATGAACCGACCGCCTAATCGTCTTACCAACTCATCAGTAGAGACTTTAATATAAAAGACCCGATCTATCTTTTGTTTCTTCTTGCCAAGCGCTTGGTCTAACGCCTCAGCCTGTTCCAGAGTCCTGGGGAAACCATCCAGCATGACTCCCTTTGAACAATCCGGAGCATCAATTCGCTCTAGAATCATTTTAATAGTAATCTCATCAGGAACCAGAAGACCTTTCCCATATAATACTTAGCCTGTTTACCTAACTCATCACCTCGAGTAGCAGCAGCACGAAACAGGTCTCCAGAAGCCACATGCGTAATTCCAACTTTTTCAGCTATATTTTTTGCCTGTGTCCCCTTTCCAGATCCTGGGGCGCCTAAAAGTATCAATCTCATTATAAGTCCTCCCTATTTCAAAAAGCCCTCATAATTTCTCATTAGAAGCTGAGCTTCCAGTTGTCTCATTGTATCAAGAGCTACACCTACAACTATTATCATACCAATAGCCGGAAGCTGTAGTTGAGTCCCTTGTATACCAGAGATTTTTTGTATAATGAAAGGCGATATTGTTACAACACCCAGAAATATTGCTCCACCCCACGTAATACGATTATTCAGTTTTGATAAATACTGGTTTGTAGCTTTCCCCGGGCGTATACCAGGTATAAAAGCACCCTGTTTCTGCAAAGTATCAGCTAGATTCTGCTGTTGAAAGATCACCGTAGTATAGAAGAATGTTAACGCAACTACTAAGAAGAAATATAATATCCAATAGAAATAGCCATTATCCGAAAATAATTTCATCACTGAATCAGCAAAATTGGGAGCCGCAGGATTGGCAAAAAAGCCGGCAATAATTCCGGGCATTAACAAAAAAGACATAGCGAATATAATCGGTATCATACCTGCTGAGTTTACACGTATCGGTATATGAGTGCCACCGGATTGCCTATAAACACGGCCGCCACGATACAGGCTTCTAGCATATTGAACAGGTATGCGACGTTGCGCCTCTGTAAAAATTATTATGGTGACAAGTACAACAAAAGATAATACAACAAAAAGAACTAAACCTAGTGGATCATGCGCCAGAGTTCCTTGACCTATCAGGTTAGGTAGAGTACAAACAATTCCAGCAAATATTATCAGAGACACACCATTCCCTATACCATATTCTGTTATCAACTCACCAAGCCATACCAAGAACATAGTTCCGGCGGTCATTGCTATTATCATTGAAATAGTAGGAAGCGCATTTTCTCCAGAGAAACCAACATTACTTATAACATCAGAAGAGCGCTGCAGTAGAACCAGCTGACTATAACCCTGAAGCATGGCTAAAGGAACAGTGAGCCAATGTGTATATACATTTATTTTAGCCCTGCCACCATCGCCCTCACGAGCCAACTCCCGCAGCTTTGGAATGACAGGCACCATAAGTTGCATGATGATTGTAGCCGTTATATAAGGATAAACACCTAATGCGGCAACGCTCATGTTTCTCATTGCGCTGCCGCTGAACAAATCCAGCATCCCAAACAAAGAGCCTGCGCTTGTGCCTCCGCCTAAAAAATCCTTCATTGCTGCGGGATCGGCACCAGGCACAGGTACATGAGCAATAAAGCGGAACAGTACCAGAATGCCTAAAGTAATCAGCATCTTTCGTCTAAGATCTGTCTGACGGAAGGCATCTATCATTGACTGGAGTAACTGAGGTCTAGAACTTTTACGCTCTTGAGTCACTGGCTGATTTCCTCTACTTTTCCTCCAGCGGACTCGATCTTCCTCTTGGCCGTTTGAGTGAACTTATTAGCTCTAACGGTTAATGGTTTCTCAAGTTCGCCATTGCCTAGAATCTTAATCGGTTTCCTTAGTGATTTTACGAGTCTCTTCTCCATCAAATCTTCTGGTTTAATTTCTTGCCCTGACTCAAAGCAATTGAGGCTTGATATGTTTATAGTTGAATATTCAGTCCTGAAGATATTATTAAACCCACGTTGTTCTGGAAGACGTTTTGTTAACGGGTTTTGTCCACCTTCAAAACCGGGACGCAACGAGAATCCCGCACGCGCTTTTTGTCCCTTCGAACCTTTACACGCAGTAGTTCCATGGCCGCTGCCGGAGCCGCGGCCTACTCTTTTCTTACTATGTTTTGACCCCTGCGGGGGGACCAGATCATTCTCCCTCAACGGTTTCCTCCACTTTGATAAGATGTCTAACCTTCAACAACATCCCGCGAATTGATGGAGAATCATCGTGTTCAACAGTTTGATTCAAACGATGAAGCCCCAAAGACTTTATGGTATTTCTCTGGTCACGTGAGAAACCTATTCCACTTTTTACCCACGTAACCACTAATTTAGCCAACTGAAACCTCCTTAGTAAGCAAAGACTTACGCCTTGAAAGAGCTTCTTCAGGAGTTTTTAACTGATGCAGTGCTTTGATTGTTGCACGCACTACGTTTACTTTATTCTCACTACCAAGAGATTTCGTAAGGATATCTTTTATCCCGGCGACTTCAAGAACAGCGCGAACACCACCACCAGCAATTAAACCAGTGCCTTGCGAAGCCGGCTTCAGAAGAACTTTTGAACCACAGTATTTGGCAGTTATCTGATATGGTATGGTCCCATCTTTCATCGTTACCTTAACCATACGTTTACGTGCGATTGCATTTCCTTTGCGAATAGCTTCAGGTATTTCTTTCGCTTTCCCCAAACCTTCACCTACTTGACCACGTCCATCACCAACCACTACCAAGGCCGTAAAGCTAAAACGCCTTCCTCCTTTGACCACTTTAGCAACCCTTTTTATATGTACAAGTTTCTCAGTTAAGGCGTCACCCTGTTTAAAATTATCCATCGTTAAAACTCCAAGCCTGCTTTTCTTGCTGCATCGGCCAGAACCTTCACTCGACCATGATACTGGTATCCTCCTCGGTCAAAAACCACTTTTTTGATACCAATTTCCGATGCACGTTTTGCTATAAGATTCCCAATAAATGCAGCTGCCTCTGCCTTCGACTTATTATTAGATTTCAACTCTTTATCCAATGTCGATGCCGATGCTAATGTATGCCCCTGACTATCATCAATGAGTTGACAATAAATATGATTCAGACTGCGATAAACGCATAGCCTTGGCTTTTCTGCGGTACCTGAAACCGACTTACGAACGCGCCTGTGTCTTATTTCTCGTGATTTTTTTGTGTTATATATACCCATTACCGTTTGGCTCCAGCTTTACCTGCTTTTCCAGGTTTTATACGTACCTTTTCATTTGAATACCTGACACCCTTGCCGTTATAATGATCCGGCGGTCTCATCGCACGAATTTTAGCCGCCACATCGCCCACCTGCTCCTTATCAATCCCTTGCACAACTAGGCGCTGCGGCTCTTTAACGACAACCGACACTCCTGACGGTGGATTAATCTCTTTCACATGAGAAAATCCCAACTGAAATGTAACCTTTCCACCTGCCGCGACCTGTGCCCGATACCCCACACCGACGATCTCCAAGTCTTTATGATATCC
>JBFZAD010000022.1:0-8640 GCA_041309125.1 Candidatus Omnitrophota bacterium | reverse complement strand
GCCGGATGAAGAAATATAAGCACACCGCGGGTTTTACTTTAGTCGAGGTCTTGGTCGCGTGTCTTATCTTTAGCGTGATTATAGGAGCGACTTTCGCGCTGCTCAGGATCGGCGACATCAGCTGGCATTTTGATATGGGCCTGTTGGATATCAATCAGCAGCTGCGTCACGGGATGGATGTGATGATGCGTGAGCTGCGTCAGTCCGACGACGACTCAGTGGTCATTGAGGTGGCGGGGGATGAGATTGAGTTTTCAATTGACGGGTCAGACATTGCCTATTTTCTTCAGGATGGCGATCTGGTGCGGGAGAATCCGGCCGGGACAATCCGCGTTGTGGCGCAGGATATTTCAACGCTGCAGTTTACCTTGACCGGATCGGTGGTGCAGATTGATTTGACCGGATCGAAGACGGTTAGCAGAAAAGATTTCTCCAATACTATTTCTGAGAAAGTGAGGCTAAGGAATGAAAACTAACAAGAGGGGCTTGGCTTTATTATTCGTTTTTTTAGTTATCGTGGTATTGGCGGTTTTGGCCGGGGCCGTGCTTAACCGGAGTATTACCGAAAGCCGGACGACTACCCGTTTTATAGCTTCCAATCAGGCTTTTTGGCTGGCTGAGGCCGGGGTGCAAAGGGCCCTGCGGGCCTTTAATGACGGCGATTGGACCGGTTGGACTATAAACGCAGACGAGCGGTTTATTACCGCGAATTTGGGAAGCGGGACGTATGAGGTAGATATTGACGATATCACCGCCGCCAACCCGTTGGCTACGTCTACCGGCACTGTGGATAATGTTGAGCGGACCATTGAAGCTACATTGCAGACAGGGGAAGAGTCTCCGTTTACTTACGCGGCGTTTGGGGACACTTCAATATTTATGAGCGGCCACGGCAGCACCGATAGTTATGATTCAGCTGTCGGAGTCTACGGCGGCACCAATATTGATGATAACGGCGATATCGGCACCAACGCCGGTACTGAAGGGGCGATTACTCTTAACGGTCACGGCACGGTCAACGGAGATGCCGGCACCGGCGAGGACGGCACGGTTGATATCGGGCCGAATGCCGATGTTACCGGTTCCGAAACCGACGATATCGAGGAAGAGCTGGATCCGGTTTCTATCCCCATTGAGCTAAGCGGTCTGGCCAACAGCGGAGTTTTGAGCGTATCCGGGAATTCCACTGAAACGATTAGCGCCGGGGATTATAAATATGAATCGATCAGCGCTTCCGGTAACGGCAAGAGTGACGCGGCGACGATTACGATAACCGGAGATGTCCGGATATATTTGACCGATACAACCGGCGATAACCTCAGTATTACCGGCAAAGCTACTTTTATCATTGCCGATGGGGCCAGCCTTAAGATATACACCGACGGAGGGGTTAATATCGCGGGCAACGGTATAGTTAATAATACTCAGACCCCCTCGGATTTTCTGTTATATAGTACTTATACCGGGCCTAGCGACGGGGTGAAGATCGCCGGTAACGGCGACCTTTACGGCGCTGTTTACGCCCCGCAGACTGAGATTAAGGTTACCGGTAACGGCGATTCTTACGGGTCATTAGTCGGAAAGAGTGTCAGGATCACCGGCAACGGCGACGTGCATTACGACGAGCAACTGCGGAATTTAAGCAGTTCCGGCGGCGAGTTCAGCATTCAGACCTGGAGAGAGGAATCGAATCCTTTCCCGTTGTCGTAGGTTTGCGACTCGGTTGGTTAAGAAAATCTATTGAAAGTCGGGGTTTATTGGTATAAACTTACTCTTCGGCGACACCTGCCGGCAGGCCGGAAGTAATCTAAGTTCAGTTCAATACCGGGGATTAAGCTGAATTTTTCTCCCGGACAATCCCCGGTATTGAATGGATAGCTTCGTATCATAGATATGGTGGCTGTAGCTCAGCTGGTTAGAGCACTAGACTGTGGCTCTGGGGGCCGCGGGTTCAAGTCCCGTCAGCCACCCCAGTAATATCGTTCTCCTCGCTGTTTTGGAGAGTTTAAGGCCTATGATCGCAATAGCGGTTATAGGCCTTTTTATCTGGCGATGTCCCTAGGAGTTAGGGCATCGCGTTAATTAGCCGCATTTCGATTATATCCGCACCGCAAGCTGTTTATAAAGCCTCTCTGAATAGCGCCCCCTAATCGTCAAAATAGCCTAATTCCTCTCTTATTTAATGAGCGCTATTTAATGCCAATATCGCTGATATTACGCATATTTTAGAGCGATTCCGAGGCCATTAAATAGAACGTAGGCTTCTTTTTCTAAGGTTATATTACGAACCCGAGATAACAATTTTCCTATGATAGATTGTTATTTAGGTATAAAATACAACAATGCGCTAACATTATTCTTTTAATTGGGCATGCAAGTGGGTAATTAGGAAAGCCAGTATGTTACAGCTACAAAAAGGTTACTTTTATAACAGTCTTACTTCTCATCGGGAAGATGACGATTTGTTAAAGCAATGTATTGAGGATACCGTATCTAAATTATTGGTATCTGATACTAGTTTGAAGAAACCCGGTATTTTACTTGGTAAAATTCAAAGTGGCAAAACGAGGGCTTTTTTAGGAGTAATTGCTTTAGCTTTCGATAGTGGCTATGACATAGCGATTATCCTTACTAAAGGCACAAAGGCTTTAGCAGAGCAGACGTTGAAACGCTTGCACGCAGATTTCGGATTATTTGAAGATGATAATAAGGTCCAGATTCATGATATTATGGCTTTCCCCAAGAACCTGGTTCCTTATGAATTATGTCAGAAACTTATTATTGTTGCTAAAAAAGAGACAAACAATCTCAAACACGTACTGGCGGCGCTTACCGAGACATATCCAGATTTAAAAAATAAAAAAATACTCATTATTGATGATGAAGCAGATTTTGCGAGCATAAGTTTCCACAAAGAAAAGAAAAAAGGGGTTGTTGAACAAGGAAAGATTGCTAGGCAGATCGACGAAATAAGAACCAAAGTTGAACAATCTGATTTTTTGCAGGTTACCGCTACCCCGTATTCGCTTTATTTACAGCCCGATGGTGAGGTATATGAAAATGGGCTGTTTCCTCCTAAGCGGCCGTCCTTTACAGTATTACTTCCTATTCATAAGGATTATGTCGGTGGTGATTATTATTTTCTTGAAAGTGAAAAAGAAGATTCGCCGGCTGCCCATGTATATGAAGAGGTCTCTACTGAAGAACTAGCGGTTTTAAAAGCCAATAAAATTCTAGGAAGAGCAGATCGTCGAACTTTGAAGATAGAGGAGGTTTTTATTAGCCCCGCAACAAAAATTCTGCGAGTTTCGATAATGAATTTTATCGTTGGCGCTTGTATTCGGCGTATTCAGCAAGAAAAATCTGGGCTGAGACAGGAGAATTATAGCTTTGTTATACATACTGAACAGTCAAGGACTTCGCATTCTTGGCAAGAGGATGTTGTCAAAAGGCTCAATGAAGAGTTAATTAAAATTGCTAAGGATGATAAGAATTTGTTCAACAAATTGGTCAATGATGCGTATGAGGGTTTAAAATCTTCTATTGAACTGGCAGAATTGTCGCTGCCCATATTTGATGATGTTTTAGCCGCTGTCTCAAGAGTATTGCTTGAGGGTATGCTTGTGGTTGAAAAAGTAAATTCTGATAAGGATGTTAAAGCCCTCCTTGATGTCAAGGGCCAGCTAAAGCTCAGGACACCACTTAATATATTTATCGGTGGACAAATTTTGGATAGGGGGATTACAATTAAGAATATGATCGGTTTTTATTACGGAAGAAACCCTAAAAAATTTCAGCAAGATACTGTTTTGCAGCATTCTCGGATGTATGGTGCTCGCTGTAAAGAGGATTTAGCTGTTACCCGTTTTTATACCACTCGTGGTATCTATGAGATAATGCGTCGTATTCATGAATTCGATAATGCCCTAAGAGAAGCTTTTCTGAACGGTTCTCACGATCGCGGTGTTTATTTCATACGTAAAGATGCAAGCGATAAGCTTGTGCCGTGTTCCCCAAGCAAAATAATGATGTCAAATATTACCACTCTTAAACCATATAAGAGATTGCTTCCGTATGGGTTTCAGACCGGTTACAAAAGCAACATAAAGAAAGATATAGAAGAGCTTGATAAGGAAATTTTAGGCCTTAGTGATTTTCATAAATCAGATCAGTTTGTAATTCCAGTTGAACAAGCGCTTATTATTTTGGAGAAAATTAAAAATACTTTTGTGAACTTTGACGCAGGATATGAATGGGATATTAAATCTCATAAGGCAAGTTTGGAGCATTTATCAAAGAATATTGCTAAAGATGACCAAAGAGGTAAAGTTTGGGTTTTGGTGAGGAAAGACAGGAATAACCGACGGTTAAGAGATGACTGTTTGAGATTTTTTGATGCCCCAGATACTTCACATATTGAAGGCAAAATTTGCAGAGAACTGGCTATAGATATACCCGCTCTGATGCTTTTTAGACAAAATGGTACAGAGGAACAAGGATGGAAGGGGTCGCCATTTTGGTGGCCAGTGATTGTTGCTCCCAAGAATACACCTACTTCAATCTTTGCGAGTGATGTATTAGATAATTCCCAATAGACTTAAAACATCCCCCATATATCTTTTTGTTTTTCCCAATCTATTTCTTTCGTAATTTCATTCACTTTATATTCAGGAATTTCAAATAGCCGTTTGTCATCTGAGAATAGAATTTCTTCCTGGATTTCAGGCGCCAGTAGCAGCATGCCGGTGATCTGGCAGATTCTTACGTGGCTAAGGTTAAGCCAGCTGGCCATCTGCTTTAAGTCTTGAGCCTTGCCTTTGGCAATGAGATCTTGGATCTGATGCGCCAGGATGAGATTTTGGCGCAATTGCGGCTCATTCTTAATGTTTATCTGGTTAGGAGGGACAGGTAGGTTCTTGAGTTCCTTGAGCTCGACCTTGTATTGACGCCGTTTGTTATCTTTTAGTAGCACGATCTCAAGAATTCCATTGCGTCCATCAAAACTCGCTTCCTTAAGGATTGTTTTTATAATCTTAATCTTATCCTCAAGGCTAAAGGTATCCCAAACTTTATCTTCGAGCTTTGGCATGGGAGCTATATTTCGCAATAATTCCACGATTTTCTGCTCAATCTTCTGCGCGCTAAGCAGGCGAGTGGGGCAGGTTTTGTATCCGCGTTTACTGGCGCTCATACAAAGGTAATAATGATACCTGTATTTGCTGGCCTTGATGTTGTATGCAAAGTACATGGCGCAGTTGCAGGCCTTACAGCGCAGCAGGCCGGAAAGGAGTCCTATGTGCTTAGCCTTTTTGGCCATGCTCCATTCGGGCCTGTTCTCTGCGAGAATGCTTTGTACCTTCTGAAACGTTTCTTCCGAAATAATCCCCTCGTGTTCTCCTGCATATTGTTCATCTTGGTATAAGACCTTGCCGATATAAAGTGGGCTTCTCAATAGTCGTTGTAATCCGTTGCTGGTAAACTGAATCCCGCCAAACTTTCTGCCTGTTTCAGAGGTATGCTGCTTGGTTGTTAAGCCTAAGTCATTAATAATCATCGTCGCTGACGTGAGGGAGCGTTTTTCGATATATGTATCGAAGATTTTGCGCACCAACTCAGCTTCCTTTTGGTTAACTACGAGCTTATGCTTTTCCTTATCGATATTGTAGCCTAGCGGAGGCCTTCCGCCGATCCATTTGCCTTTTCTTTTGGCGGCGCCCATCTTGTCACGGGTGCGCTCCGAGATAATCTCGCGTTCAAACTGCGCAAAAGAGAGGAGGATGTTAAGCGTAAGCCGGCCCATCGAATTTTGCGTGTTGAAATGCTGCGTTACTGATACGAAAGTGACGCCGTGATCCTCAAATGTTGAAAGTAGTTCAGAGAAATCCAGCAATGATCTCGATAATCTGTCGACTTTATACACGACAACACAGTTTACTTTTTCAGCTTTGATATCTACCATAAGCCTTTGAAGTGCGGGCCTGTCTGTATTTGCTCCCGTGAAGCCTCCGTCATCGTATTCTTCCGGTAAGCAGATCCAGCCTTCGTTCTTTTGGCTGGCAATGTAGCTCTCGCATGACTCGCGCTGCGCATCCAAAGTAGTGAAGTCGCGCTCTAAGCCATCGCTTACAGACTTACGCGTATAAATGGCGCAATTAATGATCTTTTTCTCTTTGGGCTCTGTAGGTTTCATAGGTTAAAAAAAGTGTAGCCATTCCAGTGTGCTCCGGTAATTTTTTCAGCCACAGCCGTAAGGTTCTTATACACCTTATTTTCATATTCAAAGCCGTTTTTTAGCACCTTGACTTGGTGTTTCTTGCCACGGTAATCCTTAGTAATGATAGTCCCGGGAATAGGGAGGCGTACATCGCGGCCGCGCGCTTTAGTCCTTGCCTGCGTTTCTACGCTAACCTTGGGCCGTATTGCCTTATTGTTAACCGGATCATAAAGCCCGATGAGCTCCTTAAGCCTGTTTTGCGCCTTCTGCGACAGCCCGCCATATTCCAGCTCCTGCAGTTGGTACGCGATCCTTCTTATTAGATAGACTTTGTTATCCGAGCTCGCTTTTTGGCCGTCAAACAGCGCTTCAAATTCCTTCTGGAGCTCCGGAATCGAGCTGTTATGCAAGGTCGCAATTTTCGCATTTATCGCTTTTTCCATCGGTAATTATCCTCAGTCATATATAGCCATACGTTTCGCCACATAGCAAGTTATATATCACTTTAAATTTACATAAGTTTTTAGCTATCAAAGCCTTTAAATCGTGCTATAATGTAACAAATTGTAATCGGAGCTGAAACCATGCAAGATGATATTGAGTTTTATACCGTAGATGAAGTCGCCAACGTTTTAAGATTGCACCCCTACACAGTCAGGAGATTATGCCGGGAGAAGCGCGTCCCGGCATTTAAATTTGGTGGGCAGTGGAGATTTGATAAGTTAGAGATAGAACAATGGCGGAGAGAACAGAGTAAAGTAATTTAACGAGAACTAGACAAAGAATTCGTCAGAAACTGGCACGCAATTAATATTAGGATGCTCGCTCAATAAGGTTTTGCGGTATCTTGGCAGCAATTTAATAAATAATGAGGTGAGAAATGGCAAATACAGGTAACGGTGACTTAAGTTTTGTCTCTAAGTTGTGGCAAGCGGCTGACAAGCTTCGCAACAACATGGACGCCGCGGAATATAAGCATATTGTTCTCGGCCTTATTTTTCTTAAGTACATTTCGGATGCGTTCGATGAAGTGTATGCCCAACTTCAGAAAGATACAAAGAACTTCGCCGATGCGGAAGATATCGATGAATATCGCTCGAGGAATATTTTTTGGGTACCGCCTGAGGCGCGTTGGGGTTATCTTCAGAAGAATGCCAAACAACCGACGGTTGGCAAGCTCATTGATGACGCTATGGATGCAACTGAGCGTGATAATCCATCGCTTAAGGGGGTTCTTCCGCACAACTATGCTCGACCGGCGCTTGATAAGCAAAGATTGGGCGAACTTATCGATTTAATCGGAACAATTGGATTAGGAGACAAAGAAAACAAGTCACGTGATATTTTAGGGCGCGTTTACGAATACTTTTTGGGTGAGTTTGCTGATGCCGAAGGTAAAAAAGGCGGTCAGTTCTATACGGCACGATGTGTTGTGCGTTTGCTTGTTGAAATGCTCGAGCCCTATAAAGGTAGAGTTTTCGACCCTTGTTGCGGATCAGGTGGAATGTTTGTGCAGAGTGAAGAATTCACAGAGGCGCATGGAGGCCGGATCGGCGATATATCGATTTATGGTCAGGAGTCAAATCAGACCACTTGGCGGTTGTGTAAGATGAATCTTGCCATCCGTGGTATAGACGCAAATATTCAGTGGAATAACGAGGGCAGTTTTTTAAACGATGCTCACAAGGATCTTAAGGCCGATTATGTCATGGCTAATCCACCGTTTAATGACAGTGATTGGAAAGGCGAAATGCTTCGCGAGGACGTGCGTTGGAAATACGGCACGCCTCCGGTTGGGAATGCGAATTTTGCTTGGGTACAACACTTCATTCACCATCTATCTCCTACTGGAATAGCTGGCTTTGTCATGGCTAATGGCTCCATGTCATCAAACACATCCGGCGAAGGTGAAATTCGTAAAAACATCATTGAAGCGGATATTGTGGATTGTATGATCGCGATGCCGTCTCAGCTGTTCTATAACACGATGATTCCGGTTTGCCTCTGGTTTGTATCTCGGGATAGAAAAAATCATAAATTTAGAGATCGCCGTGGAGAGACTCTATTTATTGATGCTCGAAATATGGGTGAAATGATTGATCGCAGGCATCGTGAGTTAACTGATGCCGATATCACTAAGATATCCAGCACCTATCATACGTGGCGCTCCAAAACTAAAAAGTGCGAAGACATAGCTGGTTTTTGCAAATCGGCAAAGCGTGAAGAAGTAATAAAGAATGGGTATATTTTGACTCCTGGTCGCTATGTCGGTACTGAGGAAGAGGAGGAAGATTCCGAGGTGTTTGAAGAGAAAATGAAGCGCTTAACAGCCGAACTTTCAACTCAATTTCACAAATCTGAACAGCTTGAAACGGAAATTAAGAAAAACCTTAAGGGTCTTGGATACGAAATATAAGCGAGTGTAA
>JBFZAD010000021.1:0-10389 GCA_041309125.1 Candidatus Omnitrophota bacterium | reverse complement strand
CCTTCTTCTACATAGTAGACTTTATTATTAAAAAACTTTGTTATTAATATGAAATGACCTTCTTGCGTTGTGCGTTGAGCGTTGTGCGTTTTGCGTTTTGGATAGAGATGTGCAATCAATGGAGTTACGTTAGATGAAATGTCCAATTTGACTGGGGTGAGGTTCGCACCAAAGAAGCTTGATGCCTTTGACAAGGCATATAATGAATTATTTATTATTTCTGGATTTCCTTCTGGTTTTATAATTTCACTTAATATATCTATTGTTAAGGCCCTTACTGCAACATCCTGGTCAATTACATTTATTTTTTTGTATTTTAAATATTCATAAAGGGCTTTTGATCCGCAGGGTTTGCCCTTTAGCCAGTTATAAAGCTCATCAATACGCTTTCCAGTTAAATTAAGTGGCTTATCCAGATGAATTACAACATTATCTGAAATTTGTATGCTTGTTGCAGGCTTGTCTTTTAGGTCTTCTAATATCTTTTTTACAGTTTCTGGTATGTCAATAAGTTGGATATCTTTGATATCGGGCTTGTATGACTGGCTTGACATCAAGGGAGATGTTATATTCTTTAAATTGCTCCATATAACAGATGGGTTGTACTGCGCTGCCCATGCAAACTGCTCAGGGACAAAAAGGCTCACCACTATCAAAGCAACTGCGCGTATCCAAGGCTTGAAGCTGCTCTCGTAGCGCTCTTCTTGAACTTGTTGTTCGTCTTGTTCGCCTAATTGTGGTTTTTCTGTTTCATCCATTTCCGTATTGCGTCGTGCGTTATGCGTACTGCGTAATATCTTGAAATGCAAATAGTTCGGGCCTTTTGCTGCCCTTGAGCAAAGGCTTCGCCCCTTGGGTTGCAGCACAGGCCTGAATCCTTATTTCAGTTAGTTCTAAATTTTCCGTCATCTACCCCTACTTCTCTCCTGACCCCTTGTTGCCTTACATGAATTTAAAATTTATTTATCCCCTCTAAAATCGGCTGCCTCAAACTTCTAGAATTATCTGCTTGATTTAAACCAGTAGTAAATTGATCTGGAACCACTGGCATTCTTTTGCTGGGTTCGCTGAAATCGCTATAATGATATTTATCTTCTTTGGCATCAAACATCCTTCTTCCTTCCTGGCTAGAAAGACCAAACCTTAATGCCCAATTTGTATCATTATCAAATCCGCTTATAGTATTTCCCCCGGAATCAAATTCATTTTTCGTAGGTATACTGCTGTCTTTACTTACAGTTACTGATTCGCCATTTTCTCTCTTACCAAAGAAAACAAAACCTACCTTATCTTCTGGTACTCCTTTATTGCTAAAACCTTGCGTAAGTCTATGGCTAGTAAATTCTTGTATGCCAGGGTATTTTCCTTCTACATATTGCATATCTTGATGCTGACCACCTTCCCCAGATTCAAACTTTGTTACATTAATTGCAGCTGGGCTTATTACATCTAATGACTCTCCGTAATGTTTTAGCGCATCTTGAATCGTAGGAACCTTCCCTGCGGCTTTTTTATCATTCTGGGCTTTAGCCATTGTTTCTTTGTCTGCTACAGACATAGGCCAACTGAAAATAGTTGCATATTCTTTTTTATCTTTATTAATTAGATTTGCAGTAAACGATTCCCCAGAACCATCATTTGCTTCTGCTCTGTACTGCATCACCTCTCCTTGCTTATTTTTTCTAGAAGCATATAGATCAAAAGTCATACCTGGCTGCCAGCTTAGATTCTCTCCAGGCCTAAAAAATGGGTTATTTTTTGCTTCAACTTTTTTAGTCATAACCATTACATGGGCCTGCTCCATATTTGCACCCAGCTTATTAAGGCCTTCTACAACTGGCTTAACTGTTGAAACACTTGTATACAGATTCTCAGATGCTGCACCTCTCATAGATTCTACTAAATCATCATGGGCGGCTACAAAGTAACCTTTATACACACCTGACTTTGCCTGGTTTGCTCTCCTGAAAGCCCTTGCGTATTCACTATACCCTGGGTTATCGCTTTCTTGAAGCTCAACGCGCTCTCCGTTAGCAGATATAGAATAAGAACCATCGCTATAATGCTTAGATACAGCCTTTCTCATATCATTAATTACAACTGTTGGAATATCCTTTGCGCCTATCTTTTCGTAATTATCAGATATTGCCAAAGGCCCACCTATCTTATTGCCAAGATATCCTAAGGTTGCCTTGACAAGAGATGAAGCTGCCAATGCGCCTATTGCCTCGCCATCACTCCTGGCAGCTGTATCAACTGCATAATCAAGGCCAGAACTTATTGTATTCTTTACAAGAGAATCTACGAGGATATTGCCCCATGCCTTTCCTTTGCTGATAGTGTTTTGGGCGGCTGTATTTTCTTTATTGTCAATCTTAGACTTTCCATAGTCCATATTTGACGCCTGTTTAGTCTTTATATTATTGTCTGTTCCTGCATCGAATTTTGCCTGCAAGGCATCCCTTGCCACGCCGGATGTTAAATCACTTACAAAATTTGCAGCTTTTGGATTAACCCCTGCGCTCCTTAACCCTTCGCCAACGCCTGTATTAACTGCGTAGCTTACCACTGGCAGCCAATCCCTCTTTGCGCCTATAGCTAAACCTTTGACTGCACCAGAAATCCCTTTTGGCGCTGCTAACCCTTCGTAAGTCTTTTTTATAAAATTTCCCTCTGCATTTTTTTCAAACTTTTCATATGACATGGCAATTGGATTGCCAGAATCATCTAAATCTACATCTGCTTGATTAACTTCTTCGATAGCCTTAACCTTTCCCTCATACCCACCCACTGCGCCAGTTATTGCATGCTGAGCAGCTAAGCCGCCAGAAAAGCTGGCAAAATTCCCTAAATATGGGCTACTCTTGGCAGTCACAACCTCAAGTCCTGCCTGTGCAGCAGAAGTACCAACTGCAACTGTCAAGCCTTTTGCCACTGCAGTTGATTTTGAGACACCCTCTCCTAAGCTTGCTGGTAAAGATTTTGGCGAAAAACTACCCAAACCTGCAGCAAGGCCAGTTAAGAATCTTGCCCCGTCTGGTGACATCTTAGTTGCCACACCTATATCAGCTGCTCCTCTGGCTGCGCCATAGGCAATTAAACTTTGTCCAGAGGTTAAACCTAGTCCTTTGGAAGCTGTAGGAATAAAAGATTTTAGTCCCTGCAACGCTCCAGCTTTAAAGTTAGAAAAGTTACGCAATGTTGCGCCTATGCCGCCTACGCTTGAGCCTACACTGGAAGCAATAGCTTGACTGGCAATAGTACTTCCTGCTGCAGAAGTGGCTGCGAGAGCTGCTGGAGTCGCCGTAGAAACCAAGGTGCTGCCGATCATCCCCGTAACACTTCCTGTAGCGACATTCATAGACATTGTAGGGGCAATCATATATGAAGTGGAAGAACCAATTCCTGTAGCAAGTTCTGCGGCAGACAGCGATGTAGTCTCGCTTAATGGACCCACCGTACTCATAGTTGTACCAGTACTAGCACCAGCAGATATTAAAGGTGCTACATATTGAGAAATCCCCCAAGTTACAACCGCAATCCCCACGTCTCTAGCAAGATCCCTTCCTCCACCTGTCCAAGCATCTTCCTTGTCTCTCCAGCCAAGGTCCTGTTTTTTAACATTCAAGGCAAAGGCCGGCGCCTGAAACATAAAAAGCATAACCATTAAAATTGCTACCACCTTAAACATTTTTTTATCTTTGTACTGACCCATTTTAAATCATCTCCTTACATTTGTAGGGCATTACCCCTTACAAATTGCAAAAGTATTGGTCCGCCTACTATAATTAAAACAACAGGCAAGATAAATCCGACTAGAGGAAAAAGCAATTTAATCGGTGCTTTAAGCGCCAATTCTTCGCCTGTTTGGAATCTCTTAAACCTTATCTCTTCTGACTGAATCTCAAGGGCCTCACTTATTGGCGTGCCCATGCGCCCTGCCTGAATAAGCGTACGGACAAAACTGTACACCTCGGGCATATCTACTCTCTGGGAAAAATTCTTCAATGCATCTCTTCTGGATTTACCCATCTGCGTCTCCTGCCAGACGAGCTTTAATTCTGTTACAAGAGGCGATGGACGAAAATCCCTTATTACCCTCTGCACAGCAAGCATAAAATCCATACCAGCTCCAACGCAGAGTTTAAGCAAATCGATAATAACAGGTAAGTCTTTACCAATCTGACGCTTACGTTTCTTAATCTTGCCCAAGAGCCAATGGTCTGGGAAAAAGAAACCAACTACTAATAATATTATAAAAAATGAAAGTTTTTCCTTAAGAAATATAACTCCAATAATTATTGACGCTATTGTTGTGAACACCTTAAAGATAATAAATTCTGGTAATCTCATTGGTTCTCCGGCAGTAATCAATTTCCTTCTATATGCTCCCAACACAGGCAATGAATCTATAAAGCCAAAAAGCGGGAAAAATGAGCCTGACCAGGATCTGGACCTCTTAGAATATTCTATTGTTTCAGTGCCGAGAATCTCTTTTGGCAATGGGATAAAGGTTGATTTTTGCTCTCTTAGGAAATAAAAATTATATGCAAGTAAAAACGTTGCCACGTAACAACAGATAAATGCCAAGATAAGCATAGAGTCTTCCTTTCGTTATAAATTTAGAAATCCACCTTACACATCTTTTTAATCATCAAAAGCCCTATAATCTGGGACACTACAGCGTATAGAATAAGCATCTTACCAACGCTATCCTTTAACATAAAGTCAAATGAGCTCGGGTTAATCTTATATACAAAAATAGCAAAAACTATAGGAAGCAATCCCATAACAGCACCCTGCAATCTTCCCTGCGTTGTCAACGTCTTAACCCTTCTATCAATTTTCTTCTTTTCTCTTATTGTGAAAACCAGCTGAGAAAATGTGTCAGTCAGGTCACCGCCAGTCTCTCTTGCAACCAATATGGCAGTTACCATCATATCCAAATCCTCGCACTTAACCCTATTTTTTAAATGCCCTGCGCATTCCTCAAAAGGTACTCCCATACGGTTTTCATTTACCAATAGGCCAAACTCTTGGGATATAGGTGCTGGCATTTCTTCGGCCACCGTCTCTATAGACTGCAGAAGGCTTAACCCAGCCTTTAATGAAGATGAGATAATCATCATACCGTCAACCAACTGGTCAGCAAATTTCTCTATACGCCTTTTCTCAAGAGTTTTAATAAGGATACTGGGTATCATTAATCCGATAAACAAGCCCACCACAATGCCTATAATATGCTTACTAAGAATTAGCCCTACCAAACCAAATACTAAAGGAAAGCCTATAATCATAAGAGTAAGCTTCTCTTTCGGTATTCTATAAAACATCCTGTCTAAACTCTTACCGGCCTGATTGGAATTCTTATTCTTCCACATCTTGGCCCAAAGAGTGCTAAGAGGGATGAATTGATTTGCCATTAATGCTATGCTGCTAAACACTAGAAGAGACATCAAAAATTTTAACATTATTCCTCCTTAATCTATAAGGGCCTGCGGGTGAAACAGTTAACCGGTATTCCATTCTCAGAGCAGTTTTGTACTGTTACACCTGGCTCATATTGAAGGCCATAGCCAAAGCTATCTGCGCTATCCTTCCATTTACCACTAATTGCGCGCCTGAAATAGACTGACATAGCCATAATTCCTGTGATAACTAGACTAATTAAAAATGCGTATTCAACAAATGCATATGCTTTATTTTTCATATTTAATTACACACGCTATGATCTCTTGACCCTGACCAGCTAGGATCAAAACAACCGTATGCACATTTAATGCCATCCTTATCTGTACATATCAACCTTATATCATGTGCATTCTTGTAGTTATATTGAGCTCGCGCAACGCTAGACATCACGCCATCGGCCGTATCTGCAAACTTCCAAAACGGCCTTCTATAGTCATATACTGCGCTATTATTTCTAGTTTGCTCCCTAACGAAGCTCCTACCCATATAAACAGTAGCGTCCTGCACATTAAAAACAGGAGGTACTATAGTTCTCGGAGTTATATTTATATCCTCAAGAAAGCCAAGGGGATCAATTAAGTTTATAAATGTCTCCATGGGCATATCTCCTGGAGCATCTCTCCTGCTCACGCCAACACCCACAACACCTCTTTCTTTTCTTAACTTCTCACATCTAACCATACCTGCACCTTTTGTAGATGGTTTTATATATGGAATCTTAAAATCGCTAACATATACGTTGATATAATGCCAACCCAGGCTGTCATGCCATACATACTTGTCATCTGTAGGAAAGAAACCCAATAGACCAGACAAGGCAGTATAGGTAGCCCTAAAAGCTATCATGGATGCAGCATAAAAAGCAGCTACCTGGCCCAATTGTGTTATAAGGACCAATATCCCGTCTGCCCCTGCCACATTGCCAACTATAAATTCAAAGAATGCCAACCCCGGTAATACGAACATTATCTCCCCAATCTTAACAATGTCTCTCTGGAATACATGATACCAATCCGATGCCTCTGGATCTGTATCATCGCTATATAGCATCGGCAGCCACATATCAACTGTATCTATAAAAGTATGTGCATCAGTCGCAACCTGATTACTCATTACCGTAGCCCATTCTATAAAATTATCTAAATCATAAATAAGTCTATCAATTTTATCATTGTAAAAAGCATTTATTATTAACGTATACCCGGTTGACAGAATTTCAGGAGGTATAAATTCTGTATCAAACGGTTCAAAATCTTCTTCACTAACAACTGGTGGTTGATTTGGAAAACCTCCTATTAACCACGTTGGAAGATATTCTGAATAAACACCCGCGAAACAATCTAACATTACGTTAAGCTGCCCAGGCTGCCAATCAATAGTAGGCAAGTCGCCCAGATTCGCACCGTTATTAAACCAATCAACAACTTCTTGCGGGAAACAGGAACCATACATAGACCTCATTCTGCCAGTCTCTCCTCTAAGCCAATCTTCTATTAATTGCGTTGGCATAGCCAGGAGTATATAGCTAAGAGGGTTGCGCAAATACCCATTACTTGCTGAAACTGTTATTCCGCGAAGCATCGCTCTGACTGCAGTTACTGTAGCAAAATAAGACACTAGCAAATCAAATATTATGACTCCAGGCAGTCTCAGTTGATTGTTTATGCTGGACAATTGGAATTGATAGCCCATTGCCATTATTTTTAGTCTTGTCAAATTCCAGAAATGAAATCGCGGGATAGTATCGTTTGTCAGCAAATCTTCATCATAATCAAATACATCAATTACTTGAACCGGGTCATCAATTGTGGTCAAAAAGACATTATTTTTGATTGTCTCTTCAAATTGCATCTCCCTGCCAAGCTGCTTAAGCGACCTTGAAATCTGAGATGCTATTCCAGGCATTGTCTTTGTAAAATATAAAGCCGTTCCAACAATGTTAAATATAGTGCCTATCCACATAAGAATTAAACCAACCCATATATACCATGTGCATGAAATAGTAACAACGCTAACGACAATAGCCACAATAATCATTATTATAGTGAGCATAATCTTCCAGAAATTTGTCCAGCTAAAGTGACACCCGCCTCTGCCTCCTCCCAGATGCTTAGTTGAAAGTAAATTTGCAAAACTAGCCAGATGCGATGCCAGCATAAGAGCACCTTGATCAGCTGCAAAGGAAAGGCGCGTCTTTCTGATAGAACTCCTTCCAAGATGCATTGTTATCGCTACCATAAGAAATATCGCAGCCAAGACCACGATAAACAAGGTAACTATCTGGCCCTCTATGCCGCTTCTTCTTGTAGGTGAAATCGTTATAAAAATATAGTCTTCTTTAAGCATTATCATTCTCCTACGGGATAGCTATCTCCAGTAGGGCCTGGAAACATTTTAAATTTCTCATATTTATGTGGCTGGCGTGTATTGCCTGATCTTACTTCTTCATATATCGTCCCCGTGGTTGCAACACTCTTACTGCGTTCATATAGAACCCTATCAATAGGATTTGTTATTTCATTTTCATCTATATAAAATTTGTTTACAACAAATTCTTTTGCCATATTTCTGTTAAGGCCCCGTACAAAATCTCCGTTTAGATAAGGGTCTTCAATACCTAAGCCTATCGAAACTAAAGGATTCTGTGTATGCATAACATCTGGGTGCCCTGCCAGCCCACGCGTCCATTCATAGTTTTCCTGCCTTTGAACTAAATTCTTGTTAAACCATACAAATAACTGCATTGAGCCGAATAGAAATATAAGCAAAACTGTAAAGGCTACTGTAAATTCAATTGTAGCCTGCGCCTTGGCCTGGTTTACATTCATTTAGGGGTCCTCCATACCTTTGATTCAGTCCCTGCTATCTCTGCAATAAAAGTCCCCTGCCGATCTGGTATATTTATATTCAGATTTCCTAATATGTCTTGTACTGCGTCATATAAACCTGTCTGTGTCCCATCTTCATTATATTTAAACTCATGGGTTATCTTATCTCTATAACCGCCCTGTCCATTTTGGCCTATGCTCCATGTGTTTACAGTTTCAGCCGGAGTCTGTTCATTGCGCAAAGAGGCGCTTGTGATAGAACTTTCTTTTGCATAATCTGGCTGTATGCCCTGTGTCAGCGGTTCATACTGCGCCGATGGATTTGTAGTATAATAGTCATCATTATTGCGTACATCTTGACTATCAATTGTATTATCCATCATGCCTTCCTGGTGATCCATAGCAGTAATTATATTATAATTATATTTATCTAATATATCCTCTAGCTTTCCATCATAATCTATATCTGCCTGGTCGCCTTTTTCTAAACTATTTGAAAAAACCCGCGAACGATACCAACATAATGGATTTATAAGCTTTGCAGCATCTTGAATGTAGGGAAGACCTTTGGTCTTTCCTGCCCAAAGAGCATATGTGTCCTCGTGTATAGTAACAGGAAGATAACTTCCTACTGTAACTTTATATGAAGCCGTTGGTAAATGATAAAATGTTTTTGTGCCTAAATTATTAATTAAAACCTGTTGTGCTGGTAGGTCCATTTGACTTATTGCAAGATGCCTAATTGTATCTGCTGAAGTATTCCCCGGTTCAAATTCATAATCATAAAAAATCTTATTGCTCCAAACTGCTGTTGCATTGGACATATAGGGCGTAATCTTTTTTACCTTGTGGCCATTCACAGTCTCGTGGGTTACCTGATCCTCAAGCATAGTGAGTGAGCAGTGGCGGGAAAAATCCCTGTATAATGGATTATATGCCATAGCTATGACATTTCTCTGGTTGCGCATCATTAAATCCTGGTTACGATTGTAGCTTGTGCCCACCTGTATTAATGCCCCTATGGCAAACAAGAGTATTGAGGAAAGTATTGCCAACTCTAAAAGTGACTGCCCATTTGAATATTTATTAATCAAAAATCTCATAATAAGTTACCATCCTATTATACTTTCATTTGAATCCCTTTCTGTCCTCTCGCTAGAATATGTTACATTTGTAACCGTTGATGCACGCAATTCTAGAGACCAGGCATGCCAGACAGGATTCTGCACAATTTGCCATGATGGGGTACCTTCTCTACCTATATAAGTAGTATCCGTACGATTATAACTTATTGTTTCTACACCAGTAGTTCCTATAGGATCATACTGGGACCCAATGCCATCTGCCGCCTCCTTCAATCTTCCCTCGATGCTTCTTTTCATATATATCTGCATTGCCAATAAAGCAGCTATTACAAGCGCAAGCAATGCGCTATATTCTACAAAATTTTGGCCTTTTTGCTTAAAATTCATCATTCTAATACCCAATTGTTCCTGCGCTGGCTGAAATACTAGTGCTAATACGGGATATATCTTCGCTTTCTGAGATAGTATCCCGTATTAGCGGTGCACGAACAGGGAATTCCCTCTTCGTGCTAGTTGCTTCTACAGTAGTCTTGCTATCTGAAAGATCTAAGCTGCCATCTTTCCATCCCTGTTGATCACCAAATAAATCTGCAGTTGTCTTTATATGCGCCTGAATCCCCCTTTTAAGAAATGTCTCCATGCTTACAAATATGGCGAAAATAAGCGCAACAATAGTAGCATATTCCAGAGTAACTTGACCCTTTGTTTTTACTTTCATATGTTCATAGAAAGAATTACGTTACAATATTAAGCTTAAATCCTTAAGCTTATGGGGCTGATAAGGCTCCCCAAGCCTGTACTGTATCCAAACGGGTAGTTATTGTTGTGTTTGCGTTGGCTCCGCTTGGATAGCTTACTTCAACTGTTCCGTTTCTCTGAGTCTGCACTGTTGTTCCATAATTTCTGGTTGTTGCAGCAGAGCTGGAATTTAATGCCTCAAATTGATCACCTATATCATTTACTGAATCACGCAATCTTCCTTCTACTCCGCGTTTCATATAAAT
>JBFZAD010000020.1:0-2524 GCA_041309125.1 Candidatus Omnitrophota bacterium | reverse complement strand
GTTTGAGGCATAATCATCGTGAATCACCCTTAGATAATATCTCGGCTACTTTCCAACGCTTCTCTTTCGAAAGAGGCCTTGTCTCTTCTATTGAAACTACATCGCCTATTTTACAGGCATTTTGTTCATCGTGAGCTTTGAATTTACTTAAATGTCTTACACGTTTATTGTAAAGACGATGAGGTATATAGTATTCAACTATAACAACAACGGTCTTTACCATCTTATTGCTTACGACACGCCCTATTTTCTTCTTCTTGCTATTTCTGGTCTCTGTAACCAATGTATAATTACTCCTCTACTGTAATTCCCGCTCCCTCATTATTGTCTTTATCTTAGCCACCTTTTTCCTGACATTTCGGATTTCATGATAATTACCAAGTTGCTTAGTAGCAAGACGAAATCTCAAATTGAACAGCTCTCGATATGATTCATCAAGTTTTTTCTTAAGTTCATCAGTATTTAAAGTACGAATTTCCGCAACTTTCAATCTAAGCCCCCTCTATTCCCCAATATCTGCATCCCTGTGCACAAACCTTGTGGGGATAGGCAATTTATGAGATGCTAATCGCATTGCTTCTTTAGCTGATTCCTCTTTGACACCTGCAATTTCAAATAATATCCTTCCCGGTTTAGTCACACACACCCAATGATCAACAGCGCCTTTTCCGCTTCCCATTCTGGTTTCCGCCGGTTTAGAAGTAACAGGCTTATCTGGGAATACACGGATCCATAATTTGCCGCCTCTTCGCACATACCGGATTATCGCACGTCTTGCCGCCTCTATCTGCCGCGCTGTAAGAAAACAAGCACCTTGAGCTTGAAGTCCATATTCACCAAAAGCTATGGTATTCCCCGCCATAGCCTGGCCTTTCCTTCTCCCGCGACTCTGCTTTCTATGTTTAACTCGTTTAGGCTGTAACATTATGTTTTTCCTCGCTCAGCGAATAACCGATTATGTTGCCCGGCTAATCAATCCTTACCAGATTCCTTTTCCGTATCAGCTTTAATCTTAGCCTTTGGTTTCGGCTTGCTCTCTTTTTGCTCTTTTTCAGATATCACTGCATCTGGAATCACTGCAGTTGCACCTGTATCCGAGGATTCACCAAGACTCGTCTTTGATTTATCTTTAGCTTTACCTCTGGTTTTAGGTTTCTCTTCTTTCTCTACCTTTGTCTCAGGTGTAGTACTTACAGACTTCACTCTTGTTCTTACTTTAGACCGGCTTTTTGAAGCCGATTCCGCTACTTCTGGTTTACCTGTTCCATCAACAGACACACCTTCTTTTGAACCTTCATGTTCTTCTGGTATTACTAATCCTTCAGGTTTACCTGTTGCTTCAACTGATTCAACAATTTTTCTGTTAACTACAGCCCCTTCAGCTTTTTCTTCTGGTTTTTCTTTATTACTCACGGTTACAGCAGCATCTGCATTAAATTTCTCATATTCTGGAATGATATCGCCTTTATAAATGTAAACTTTAACACCAATCGTTCCTAAAGTTGTATGTGCTGTCGCAGTGGCATAATCTATATCAGCACGCAAGGTATGAAGTGGAACTCTTCCCTCATGAAGCTGCTCTGTTCTTGCATATTCAGAACTGCCGACTCTTCCAGCACAAACTATCTTTATTCCCTGTGCCCCTCTTTCCATTGCTCGGAATATAGCTTGCTTCATCGCTCTCCTGTGAGAAATACGGCGTTCCATTTGTTGCGCTATACTCCTAGCCACAAGGCATGCATCCAGCTCCGGCTGGGACACTTCCTGTATATTAAGCCTAACACGCTTACCAGCGATCTGCTCCAATAATGACCTTGTTTCATCAACGCGCTGGCCGCCTCGACCGATCACGATACCGGGTCTAGATGTATGAACAGTAACGGTCACTTGATTAGATGCGCGTTCTATCTCAACCCGGGCAATGTCATCATCTTTATATTTCGTTGAAATAACCGTACGAATACGAAGATCTTCTTGCAACAACACAGTGTAATGCTTATCAGCATACCACCTCGACTGCCAGTCTTTTGTTATGCCTAACCTAAAGCCTATTGGATGCACCTTCTGGCCCAATCATTCCTCCTCTTTAACTATGACAGTTATATGGCTAGAACGTCTTAAGATAGGTTTTACCCTACCCCTAGGTCCTGCACGAAATCGCTTCATAGTACGCCCCTCATCGATTAGAATCTTAGTAATCTTTAAATCCGATGGGGTCATCTCATAATTATTTTCCGCATTCGCCGCAGCAGACTTAACCGCCTTAGCTACAGACTGTGCCGATGGCGATGGTAAGAATTTTAAAATAGTTAAGGCCTGATCCACCTTTTTACCCCTTACCAAATCTGCAATTAACCTCAGTTTTCGAGGTGATGTTCCTATATTTTTTGAAATAGCTTTTACTTCCATAACACTTCTTACGTCGCCTTTTTAATTACAGTTACTTTTTCGGTTTTACCACCGTGTCCTCTGAACGTCCTGGTGAACGCAAACTCACCAAGTTTATGCCCGATCAGATCGGAAG
>JBFZAD010000019.1:0-2503 GCA_041309125.1 Candidatus Omnitrophota bacterium | reverse complement strand
CTTTGCGCGCTGTTCCATTAATTATGGTGGAACCGATGGATTACTACGAAAATTCCAATCAGGAACTATCTTCCAGGTTACCATCAGCCAGGCTATAGAGCAAATTCACGATTTGACAGATAAAATTGATCAATCCAGCCAGGAGATTAAGGATGAGGTTGCTGGCGTTAAGTTGGTTGTTGCCGATGAGAGCCGGCAGACTCGTGAAAAGATAGAGGAAAAGGGCGAAGAGGTAAAATCAAAAGTAGCAGAGGTTAAAGATAAGGTTTCTGATGTAAAGATAGAAACTGCCAAGATATTAGTTGCGGCAGAGCAGACTTTGCCTGCAAAGATATTAGATATAAAGACAAGTGTTGAGTCTGTGGAGGATACAATTAAAGAGGAGCTTGCTGGAGAAGACACATCATTGAAAGAACAGGTTGAGAACATATCCTCACAACTTGGTGCTGTGGTGGGTTCAACCTCAGCGATAAATGATATCGATGAAAACGTAGAACAGTTAGCAAATCAGTTCTCAGGGCTTGAAACCGCGATTTTAAAGGCAGAGACAGATGGGGCAACGGCTGAGGATATTAAGTACATTTCTTCGAATGTTACAAGTATTAATGATAATATTAGAAAATTAGCCGGGGCTTCGAATATAGATTTAAATGATATACAAGATTTACTACAAGTAGATGCAAAGAATACAAGAGACTTAAGCAATGCGGTTAGCTCATCTAAAGCAGCCTTAGATTATATACAGCGCAGGATAAAGGATCCTCAAGAAACCTATAAGAAGATTATATGGAAATGGAAGAGCGTGGCATTTGAGATCTTTATGATGAATCCATCAGAATCTGAAACAAGAAAGGTGACGATTAAAGAATACCTACCAAAAGAGGCAAAGCCTGAAAATGTGATGAATAGAGATTCACTAGATCTTGAGCTCTTATATGATACTCAAAATGAGACATATTATGTATATAAGGAAGTCGAACTAAAGCCAGGAGAAACATTCAGAAAAGAAGTTGAGATGACAGATATCTGGAAGGTGTCAGAAGATGAGATCAATACTTTAAAACTAGACATTGGCAAGCGCATGGATGTGTTAAAGGGGACGGAATTCTTTGAGAGAGCAAATTTCCTTAAGGAGAGCATTGAAAATAGGATAAAGGATATAGTTAATGCTCAGGTAAAGGCAGACATTACCCCAACAGAGCACATATTCAAATACAGAAAGAACATGCAGCTTATTGATACAATTAAGAGCGATATGTTAATATTAGACAGCCTTGTTGCAAAGGCAGGAAGAATATCTCCTAAGGTTACATGGAAGGTGATTTTGATTATAGTTGCCTTCTTAGGGCTTATAAGCCTTGGATTCTTCCTTGTTTGGCAGAAACAGGTTAAGCAACTTGCATATGAAAATATCAATGAAGATGATGTAAAAGAAACAAGTTCTAAATTAGAAGCACAGAAAAAGGAAGCAAAAGAAGAAAAGAAGATTGAGGTAAATGATATTAAAGAGATATTGAAGAAGGAGAAGAATAAAGAGAAATAGATTTATAAAATGGCTCAACCAATTAAAGGACTAGGCTAATAGAAGTTAAGCTTAGTCCTTTTTTGTTGTTTATTTTTATCATAAATTCTGATATCATATAAAATTAGAAGAATACGCAGTAAGCTGTACGCAATACGCATTAAGAAACCACTATTCAGTATAAGTTATGTATAAAATCTCAGTATACACAGGCGAAAAGAAACTTTTTGACGGCCTTACAGGCTCTACTATTCTGCCAGGTGAAGATGGCGAAGTAACAGTTTTAGATTTCCACGAAGATTTTTTATTGAGACTAACCCAGGGTTCTGTGCGAATTGACAATAAGGAGCTTTTTGTTAATGATGGCCTTGCAAAGTTTAAAGATAACAATCTAGTACTATTTGTTGATGAGTCTCTGGTTGGGCCCGATGAGTTCAAGGCCCGCGAAATCGCATTGATAAAGAAGGCGATTAGGAGGCAAAAGTAGTGAATCAGATCACCACAATTTTTTTAATGCTGATAGCGACGTTGGGGCCGGCGATTGTTATTGCTAAGGTTGGCTCTGATGCAGTCAAGGCCTTGGGAAGAAATCCTTCAGCTTCTCCTAAAATATTTCTGTCTATGATGCTTTCATTTGTATTCGCTTCTGCTGTGGCAATCATTGCGCTGTTGGTGCTGTTTATATTTAGATAATTAATATGAATCTACTACAGATAATATTAGTCCAGATAGGGTTCTTTGTAGTGCTCTTAATTGTGCTGAGGTTATTTTTGTATAGCCACTTTGTAAATGTTCAGACAAGGCTTAAGAAGATTAATGACGAGAATGTAAAGAAAGAACAATTGCTTATACAAGAAATTGAGAATGCAGAACGTCAGAGAAAACTGGAGATAAACAAGGCAAAAGATGAGGCAAGAAAGATTATTGAAACTGCCAAATCGCAGACACAAAAGATTAAAGATGATATAAGATTCCAGGCAG
>JBFZAD010000018.1:0-4942 GCA_041309125.1 Candidatus Omnitrophota bacterium | reverse complement strand
CTCACCGTTTTTGTAAAAACGGCAATCAATTATAAGGATTTTGATTTAAAGATACCCATAGCGAGTAAGGTGGCTGTTTTAAAACTAACAGCATTAAAGAACAGCCTCTCAGGAGGAGTTGAGGCATTTATAACCTCTAAAATCAAATCCGATATCTTGGGTAATCTAATAGTTGATTACAATGCCAAGATTCTTAATCCATTTTCTCTAGATTTAATTTTAGAACAAGGGAAATTGAATGTGTATGTGAAGGAGGACAGAAGTCTGGCCTCAAGTGATCTCAAGAGCACGCCTTTTAAGTCAAAGGAATTGACCGCGATAGAAGGATCGATGAAGCTAAAAGATACCATAGGTACTATTATCATCAGAGAATTCATAAAGACATATTCTATAAAAACAGAACTTACGGGAAGGCTGCGAATAATTGATACAGACGTATCTTTCCCTTTTAAGATAGAGACAATTCAGCAGATTGATCTTTCCTTATTTTCAGATAAGGAGAAAAATTAAATTATGTTGGGAATGAAATATATTTGTTTAATCTTTTCTTTATTAATTTTAACTAGCTGCTCTGAACCCATCCGTAATTTAAAAGCGCTTTCTAAGAATATTGACCAGACACAAAAATATATAGATGAGCAGGAAGAAATATTTAAGAAATTGATAATTGATTTAGAGGCAAAAAAGCTTTCAGCGGGCCTTACAAAAGAGTACATACTCGCTCAATATGGCGAGCCTATATTAAAGAAGTCCGTAGAGATAGAAAGGAATAGATTAGAGCTTTGGTTATACAGAAGGCCAGTTGATAGGGCTAATTCTGATAGGGTGTATCTATATTTTGATTTGCAGGAAAAGTTAGCTAAATGGGATTTGAATAGCATAGGGTATGAATAAAGAGATTAAGAAGCGCGATTCATGGGGTTCAAGGATAGGGATTATTATGGCGGTTGCCGGTTCTGCAGTTGGCCTTGGGAACTTTTTAAGATTTCCGGTTCAGGCTGCACAGAATGGCGGCGGAGCATTTATGATTCCATATTTTGTCTCTTTATTATTGCTGGGGATTCCATTAATGTGGATTGAATGGACATTAGGCCGCTTCGGTGGAGGTTTTGGGCATGGGACAGCCCCGGGAATATTTCATTCCGTATGGCAAAAAAATCGCTTTATTAAATATTTTGGCGTTATAGGAATTTTTGGACCGTTGGTTATATTTATCTATTATACATATATTGAATCCTGGACTCTTGCCTATAGTTTCTTTGCGCTGACCGGAAAACTGCAAACTATAACAGACCAATCTGGAATGCAGGCATTTTTAAGAGGCTTTCAAGGCTTAGAGAAGAATCAGTTCTTTTGTAATTTGAAATGGGCGTATCTATTTTTTACTGTAACATTTTTATTAAATATCTTTGTTGTCTATTATGGTATAAAAGGCGGCATTGAGCGGCTGTCAAAGATCGCAATGCCAATACTATTTATATGCGGCATAATATTAATGATAAGGGTCTTGACCTTGGGGACGCCCGATTTGTCAAAACCGGGTTGGAATCTTTTAAATGGCCTTGGGTTTTTATGGAATCCTGATTTCTCGGCTTTAAAATCTTCTAAAGTTTGGCTGGCTGCTGCAGGTCAAATATTTTTTACATTAAGCGTTGGGATAGGCGTTATTTTGACCTATGCAAGTTATCTTTCTAAAGGAGATGATGTTGTGCTCTCTGGGTTATCTGCAGTAAGCACCAATGAATTTGCCGAGGTGATATTAGGTGGCAGTATTATTATTCCTGCAGCTTTTGTATTCTTTGGGCCAGGCCAGATTACAGAGATAGCAAAATCAGGCTCTTTTAATTTAGGTTTTGTAACTATGCCTTTAATATTTGGGTCTATGTCATTGTCATTTATTTTTGCAATGGCCTGGTTTATGCTGTTATTTCTTGCAGGCATTACTTCTTCTGTATCATTGGCACAGCCTGCTGTAGCATTTTTGGAAGATGAGTTTAATATAGGTAGAAAAAGAGCAGTTATAATATTTGGTGTTGTTTGTTTTATTTTGTGCCAACCGGCAATCTTTTTCCTGGGTAGAGGAGTTATGGATGAATTGGATTTCTGGGGAGGGACATTTTGTCTGGTGTTATTTGGGACAATTGAAGCAATTCTTTTTGCATGGGTTTTTGGCATGGAAAATGCCTGGGCAGAAATTCATCATGGCGCCGATATGAAGATACCGCGTATTTATAAATTTATAATAAAGTACATAACACCATTATTCTTATTAATTATTTTAATTTCTTGGTTTTTGCAGGATGGTATTTCTGTCATCCTAATGAAGAATGTTCCTAAAGAAAATATACCTTTTGTCTTAGCCACTCGTTTAGGATTAATGCTTTTATTTTTAATCTTGGCAATATTAGTAAGATACGCATGGAAGAGAAGGAAAGGGAAAAGAGGATAGATGAATCTGGGCGGTTGGTTTTTTCTTATTTTATCATGGGGTTTTATAACTGGTTTGACAGTATTCTGTTTTTTAAAGATCTTTTCAAAGAAAAAGATTGAATAAAAGAATAGGAGAAGAAATGAAAAAAAATATTATATTGCTCTTTTGTCTTGTGTTTTCAGGCTGCGTGCCTTTAATTATAGGCGCAAGCGCTCTCGGCGGCTATGCAATCAGTAAAGATACAATCCAGGGAGAGGTTGACAGTACTTTTAATACTACCTGGGATGCAGCCATTAGGGTTGCTGATATAATGGGTGTAATTAAGGTTGAGGACAAGGAAAAAGGCGCTATAGCGCTTACAATAGGCTCAAATAATGTCAATATAAAGGTGATTGATTTAACCAGGGCTACCTCCCGCCTTAGGGTGTCTGCCAGGACTAGGTATCTCATTCCAAACATAACGCTTGCCCAAAAAGTCTTTATTAAAGTAATTCAGCAGCTAGACAAGTAGTAATGAAAAGGTTAAAAAAGCCATATAAGTTACTGTTAGCTATTATTATTGCTTTAGCTGCCTATTTATTCCCTAAAGAAAAAAGCGATAGCAATTTTTTTACTGTGCAAGAAGTTATCGATGGCGATACCATAAAGTTAGAGGACAATAGAACAGCTAGATACATTGGTTTAGATACTCCTGAGACAAAAAGATATGATTTGGCTAAAGGTTGGGTTGAAGATGTACAACCCTTTGCAAAGCAGGCAGAGGAATATAATAGAAATTTAGTTAAAGGTAAGAGGGTTAGATTAGAGTTTGATAAAGAGAAGAAAGATAAATATGATAGATTGCTTGTTTATTGTTTTGTTGAAGATGCTTTTATTAATGCAAGGCTTCTTGAGGAAGGGCTTGCTATGCTTTATAGCAAAAACCCTAATATAAAATATGACAATATTTTTGTACAGGCCTTCAGGAAGGCGAAGGATAATAAGAAGGGGCTTTGGGCTGATGAAGAGGTTATTTCAGCTGATGATGCAAAGGATTATATTGGCAGAATAGTAGCTGTAACAGGAAGAGTGACAAATGTTACGTCAACAGAAAAGGTAATTACCCTGAAATTCGGTTCAAGCAAAAAGAAGTCTTTGTTCAGCGCAATTATCTTTAAGGGGGATTTATTTCACTTTACAGAGAGTGGCATTTCTCCCTTTAAGGATTACAATGAAAGAGAGGTTAAGGTATTCGGCAGCATTAAAGAATACAATAATAAGCCAGAGATTATAATACGTGATCCTTGTCAGGTTGAGTTAATAGAATAGATTTAATTTGACTTGAGGTGTATAATTTTGATACAATATGTGCGTTTCAAGTGCCGAGGTAGCTCAGGTAGTAGAGCGCGGGCCTGAAAAGCCCGGCGTCGCCAGTGCAAGTCTGGCCCTCGGCACCATTCTTTTTTGGGCGTGCTGTGTTAGTGGTTAGTTTTTGGTGTTTAGTGGTTAGTAGTCATGCCGATGTAGCTCAGTTGGTAGAGCAGGGCTTTCGTAAAGCTCAGGCCGGTGGTTCGATCCCACTCATCGGCTCCATAAGAATATATGGCGAAATTCACTCAGGTTCTTAAAAATAAGGACTTTTTTCTTCTGTGGTTTGGCCAGATAATCTCTCAATGGGGAGATAGGCTTGGCCAGATGGCCCTGATTGCATTTATATCTGACAGGGCACGTTATGACCCATGGCAGATGGCGAAATTATTGTCTTTCACTATCCTTCCGGTGTTTGTTATAGGCCCATTGGCGGGTGCTTATGTTGACAGGTGGGACAGAAGAAGGACCATGTTCATTTCTGATTTTTTAAGAGGTATTTTTGTACTGGCAATTCCATTATACTTTTTCTATTTTAACCATTTGTTACCCACCTATATTATTATTTTCCTAATCTTTGCCATTTCAAGATTTTTCGTTCCTGCTAAACTATCTATAATACCGGAAATTGTACCTTCAGAGCAGCTTATCATAGCAAACTCTTTAGTGCATACTACCGGCATGATTGCATTGGTATTGGGTTTTGGTTTTAGCGGTGTGATTGTTGAAATGATAAAGGCAAAGGCCGGCCTTTATCTGGATAGTGTTAGTTTTTTTATTTCAGGAATCTTAATTTTCTTTATTGGCAAAAAGATTATAAAGGAAACAGATGCCAAGATTTTAAAAAGGATGGGAGAAGATTTGGTTACTGTAATCCGAAAGTCAATAATTGATGAGATTAAAGAAGGTATTGTCTATATTCTAAAAATAAAGCAAGTTCGTGTTATATCAAGTATATTATTTATTCTTGGAGGTGTAACTGGAGCTGTGCTTCCCGTTATCATAGTCTTTATCCAACAGAATCTATCTTCTGTTACAAAACATTTTGGTTTGCTGGTTATGTTTTTAGGAATGGGATTGTTTCCAGGTTCTCTTATCTACGGAAGGCTCGGCCACAGAATAAAGGAATCAACAATGCTAATAGCCTCTTTGATCCTCACCGGA
>JBFZAD010000017.1:0-4464 GCA_041309125.1 Candidatus Omnitrophota bacterium | reverse complement strand
ATTAACTTATAGTTTGTCGGCACGGAGGAAGTGCTCATATCTGCGTTAACATAATGGCCGCCTATACTGCCAATCTGAAACTCAATGCCTCCCGTGCCAGGAAATTCTACACCATCAATTCCATAGGCCGGCTGTTCCCAGTGATTTATATAATCATCCACATCATCATAAGTACTCCTATCCCCATAAATCTCATCGGTATCATCACAATACCCATTAATTGTACATCCTATTTGATCTGCTGGAGTCCAAGGAGGCTCATCTTTTTCATCAAATTTCCTCATCATAATCTCCGCCATAATACCACGCGCGAAATTAGTTGCCAGAAGCTCTAAATTAGACCTCTTGACATTCTCTAAAGCCACCTGAAACATAAATGTGCCGGAAACGAGGATAACAGACAATATCGCCAGCGAAATGACTATCTCTAAGAATGTTAAGGCGCGTTTATTGATAAAAATAATATACATAATAGTCTTGGGACAGTTTCCTTCCCGTAAGACTAACTTGCTAGAATAGGAAACTGTCCCGATACTCGTTCTGTCAAATCAAGTCCCACAAGAATCATCAACCAAATCATCAAGCGGATGTCTTATCCGCGGAATCTTTATTATATAGGAATTTTCCTATCTCTGGATGCGCCTTAATCTCTTGACGGATTCCTTCAATAACCCATATTCTCATCAAAGTCTGATAGCCAAGTCCTCTGTATTTAGCAATAACCTTAGCTAAATCAATTTGTCTTTGACCCATTCTTAAAGTGAGAGTTCTTTTTCTCTCCTGGCGCCTTTCAGCTGCTTTCTTAAGAAGGGCAGGGGCAAACTCAAAAGGATCTTTCATGTCTAGCAACTCTCCTGGATAATCAAGCGGACTATGCCTATCCCAAAATAGCGCTTCTTCCTCTTCAGTTTTTCCCGCCCAAGGCGGGATCCCGTTTGATTTTTTAGTTTTATTGGCTCGGGAAAATTTTGGTATCCTTTTCATGCTATCTTATCCCCTTTCTCTTTTTGTAATAACGTTTTTCCTTATCAGTCATATCCCTTGCGCTAATTATCCTTATCCGAGCACTACTTTTAAGCACAAAAACTATAAAGAGATATCTACCATCCTCTGTAACTGCATAAGCAATATATCTGCCATCTCTGGTTCTTTGATAGAAGGGTCCGCGAAAAAAAAGAGCCTCTTCAACCTCTACAATACTAATGCCATGTGCTGCAATATGATTTTCATTCCTTTCATCCCAATCAAAAGCAGAGATTCTCATCGAGATCCCTCTCTTTTATCATATATTACAATGTTACCATAATGTAGTTACATTGTCAAGTATTTTTGGAAAACGTCTCTAATTTTACGCAGCAATCCGTTTGCATCCACAATGTAAATCATGGACAAACAGAAGGACAAGCAGAGATACTTCCGACTCTAGCATAACCCGTCATACCAGTTATAGATATGCACTGACACAGATTCCCTTTTTGAAGCGTAATAGAATCTTCATTTACAGGAAGAGGGTCGCTTCCATCTATGGTAGCTAAACCTTCGGGCGTAAAAAGTATAACATCATTAGATCTTCTTTCGCTTGAAGAAAAGATGCCTATTCCTTCAGGAAAATCTGTATCTTCTATAATCTCAGGAAGATGTGGTTCATTTTCTGAAACTTTTATATAGTTGCACGAAACGGTACTAGTTCTATAACATGAAACGAGATCAAAATCATAAGGAATGATTGGATTTATCAAACATTGTTGATTATTATCAGTTATACAATAAAGGTTTATCTTATATTTTGTATTATAAAGCTTTACTCCATAATTTTCGAAGCCATTTCTTCTCGCCCTTGCCCACTGCTGTGCCTGCTGTAAATCCTGGACGAGCTTAAAGGTGGTTGATTCTAACATACGGCGATCATTAAAATTACCAAAAAGCGCATAGGCTCCACCTGTGATAATTGCAATTATCGTAATCACAATCATTAACTCTAAGATAGTAAAGCCAAATTTGTGTTTATCCATTTTTAAGTACGGATGTCGCGGATTCCCGCCAGCTCTTGAAAAGATTGGCGGGAATCCGTTTGCATCCGTTTTTATTTAAAATACTTCTTCACCCAAAGATTCACTTTCAGCTAGTAGTTTTACAACTTCCTCCCTCTCCTTATCCCTAATCCGCAACAGAAATTCTTTTCTATTGATTAACTTTCTCTTAAATAAGCTTATTAGAGTCTGGTCCATACTCTGCATTCCTAATTTTGAGCCTGTTTCAATTACATTGTCAATTTGATGCAGGTTCCCCTCACGTATAAGAGTTGCAACACGCTCATCAACTATTAAAACTTCCCATGCAGGCACCATGCCTTTTTTTAAAGAAAGAGGGATCAATTGCTGCGAGAAAACTCCTCTTAATATAAGCGCAAGCTGACGCCTAACATGTTCTTCTTCCCCAGGGAAAAAATTTAGAATTCTATTAATGCTATCTGAAGCGCTTGCAGTATGAAATGTTGCCAAGGTGAGAATTCCGCTTTCAGCCAAATTAAGCGTAAGACGCATTGTCTCATCATCCCGTATCTCACCAACAACAACCACATCAGGATTTTGCCGCAATGCCTCTTTTAAGGCACTGGAGAAGCTTGGCGCATCTTGGGGGATACTGCGCTGTTCAATAATGCTCTTATTGTGCTTAAAAAGGTACTCTATCGGATCTTCTACTGTTATTATATGATACGCATATTCATCATTAAAAATCCTAAGCATAGATGCAAGCGTTGTGCTTTTGCCGCCTCCTGTTGCTCCTGTTACCAAGACCAAGCCATCTTTGAGATTACAGAAATACTTTAATGGCGCTTGAGGGATTCCTAATTCTTCTAAGCTTGGTAATTTCGTAGGGACAAGCCTAACTGCAACCGCTAAGCTTCCTCTTTGCTTAAAAACCGTCACCCTGTATCTGCCCCAACCAGGCAGTGAATAGATAAAACCCACCTCTGATAATTTTTTCAAGTCCTGCTTCATATCCTCATTAAGAATCGGCTCAATAAGGCCTTGAATCTTATCAGGCGTCATGGTCTCAAGCTGGGTAAAGACCAGATCTTTATCAATTCTTAAGGCAGGAGCGCTTCCTACGGTCAGAATTAAATCTGAAGCCCCTCTTTCTGCGGTCATCTGGAGGAGTTCTTCTATAGTCATATTATATTTGCTTGATTAGCCAACAGGTTAATGTCCAATCACCAATGACCAAATCCCAATAAATGACCAATTATCCAATTTCCAATTGGACATTGGTCATTGGAAATTTATTTGACATTGGTAATTGGAAATTGGAAATTATTATTAGTATCCGCTTGCATCCGCGATCATAATTTTTCAGCTACTATTCTATTCTTGCCTTCTCTCTTTGCCTGATAAAGTAGCTTATCTACATTTTCTACTAATTCAGCCCTTAAAGGTATGGCACTGCCTTTTAATCTCACCTCTTTCAGACCAATACTCACTGTGCATTTAAATGTCTTGCCGTCTGATTTAAACTCCTGCTTCTCTACATTTTTACGGAATCCTTCCATTATATTATACACCTCATCAAAATCCTTATCAAGAAATCCCAGGATAAATTCTTCACCTCCGTAACGGGCGCACACATAATCCTGAGCCTCTAAATTCTTAATAATATTAGCGATTGTTTTTAGGACCACATCTCCGATTGGATGGCCATACATATCATTAATCCTTTTAAAATCATCTAGGTCTAATATGTTTATTATAAAGGTCCTTTCTTGAGTATGGTTTTGCTTTAACAAATCCTCAAGCCAATTCTGAAAGTAACTGTGATTATATAGCGTGGTTAGGCCATCACGTATGGACTGCTGCCTAAGTGCCTGTATTGCCCTTGCGTTTAATAAAGCCACAGAGCCAATATTTGAAGTAATAGAAAGAAGTCTCTTAATAACATCGTCAGATAACTTCAGCTGTATCCTTCCTAAGCAAAGAAGGACTTGAACTTTACCATCTAATTCTATTGGCTGGCAATAGTGGCAACCAAGAGAATTTTTTGTCAAAAGATGCGCTAGGGTAGGGTCATTTTCAGCATCATAAGTTGAAATAAATCTTTTAGAGTCTACGGCCCAACTAAAAAGCGTATCTTTATTATCAGAAGAAAAACCTATGAGCTCCCCACTCTCATAACCGCATGAAAAGACAGGATTAAATATATTTGGCTTTGCCGCGCTTGAAAAAATTATGCATCTTGTTGGTTTAAACAGGCTCTTTATCTTCTCGAAAATAACACCAAGCACATCCTCTTCAACAACCTCTTTTTCCTTGCTTAATGCATGGCTTACCTCTCTGACCATCTCCATGATTATAAGTGTAATCGAATGCAGCTGGGCCAGAGATTCTGTATGCTCTTGCTTCTGGTACTCTAATATTCCGCTTTGGCTGGTGGTTTCCTTCTTTAATCCTGCGATTTTTCTGTCGCGCG
>JBFZAD010000016.1:0-5302 GCA_041309125.1 Candidatus Omnitrophota bacterium | reverse complement strand
ACTTTAATTAATCTTTAAAACCTCTAAAAATGCTTCCTGGGGAATCTCTACGCGCCCAAACTGCTTAAGTCTTTTTTTGCCAGATTTTTGCTTTTCCCACAATTTACGTTTTCGGGTAATATCACCTCCGTAACACTTTCCGGTTACGTGTTTACCTATTGAGCTCACCCTTGATGAGGCAATAATCTGGGTGCCTATTGCTGCCTGTATCGTAACTACAAAAAGCTGCCTGGGGATAAGCTCTTTTAATTTTTCAACTAAGCGCCTTCCTTTTTCCTGTGCCTTATCCTTGTATATAAGACATGAAAACGCATCGCATAAGATATCATTTAATAAGATATCCAACTTTACAAGCTTGACAGGCCTGTAATCTTTGAATTCATAATCAATAGAGCCGTAACCTTTTGTCATGGATTTTATCTTGTCATAAAAATCAACGATTATCTCAGATAAAGGCATTTCAAATACCAACTTTACCCTGTCGGTACCTATATATTCTGTTGAAATGTGATTTCCCCGACGAGATTTTGCCAGATTACAGACCGACTCAATTGAATCGGATGTAATCATCATTAATACCGTTACATATGGCTCATATGACTCTTTTATGTCTTGGGAGCCAGGCAGGCCTGAAGGATTATCTACTTCAATTGTCTTTTCATCAAATGTCAATACTTTATAAACTACATTGGGTGTAGTCAGGACTAAATTTAAATCAAATTCTCTTTCCAATCTTTCCTGGACAATCTCCATATGCAATAACCCCAAAAAACCACATCTAAAACCAAATCCAAAAGAGACGGATGTCTCTGGTTCATACACAAATGAGGCATCCTGCAATTTAAGCTTTTCCAAAGAAGACCTAAGGGTATTAAAGTCTTTAGAATTTACAGGATATATACCGCAAAATACCAAGGGCTTAACCACCTTATAGCCGGGCAGGGCCCTTAAGGCAGGTTTATCCTGGAGTGTAACAGTATCACCTATTGCTATTTCACTGGCATTTCTTATATTTGCCATAAAGTATCCTACCTCACCACAACCTAAAGAAGCCACTAAAGACATGTTTAAATCTCTTATCACTCCCAACTCTTCAACCTTATAAACATTATTTGTCTGCATTAACTTTATATTTGAATTGTTTAATAGAATGCCCTTAAAAACCCTTACATAAACGATTACGCCCCTGTAGACATCGAACTTTGAGTCAAATACTAATGCCTCAAGGGCTTCTGCTGAATCATCTTTGGGAGCAGGCACCTCCTTGATAACTCTCTCTAAAATCTCGTGAATCCCGCTACCCTCTTTTGCTGAAGCCAGTATCATATCCTCATCTCTAAAGCCCAGGATATCTTTAAGCTGAAGCTTCACTCTAGCGATATCTGAACTGGGTAAGTCTATCTTGTTAATTATTGGGATAATATTAAGATTTTGCTCTAATGCCAGATAAAAGTTGGCAATTGTTTGAGCCTCAATACCCTGACTGGCATCTACTACAAGGAGCGCGCCTTCACAGGCAGCCAGAGATTTTGAAACCTCATAGGTGAAATCAACATGTCCGGGTGTATCGATTAGGTTCAGTACATAGCGGTTGCCATCATCTGCCTTATATTCAAGCCTTACGCTGGATGCCTTTATGGTAATTCCTCTTTCGCGCTCCAATTCCATATCATCAAGTATCTGACTTCTCATGTTCCGTTTTTCTACTGCGCCGACATATTCGATAATTCTATCTGCCAGAGTACTCTTGCCATGGTCAATGTGAGCGATAATAGAAAAATTCCTGATTAGATTAGTATCCATTATTTTTTTGTTTCTCTTAATAAGACCTCGACTACCTCATCGATCGTCATATTGGTCGTATCAACATAAATTGCGTCGTCTGCCTTTTTTAATGGCGCAACCTTCCTATTCGAATCAATATTGTCGCGATTCTTTAAATCACTATTTACATTATCGAGTATAATTGACTTATCTTTTTCTTCTAATTCCTTAAAACGCCTGTTGACCCTGACCTTAAAATCTGCGTCTAGAAAGAATTTCTTCTCTGCCTTAGGAAAGACAACTGTACCGATATCCCTGCCTTCCAAAACAGCATTGTTTCTACTGCCTAAGTCTCTTTGTAATCCCAATAAGACATTTCTCACCCCAGGTATCCTGGATATATCTGAAACAATCTTTGTCACGTAGGGCCTTCGTATCTCTTCGGAAACATCAATACCGTCAAGAAAAACCTTAAGCCCTGTCGGTGCGCTCTTAAGTTCTATCCTAGAATTCTGGGCAGACTTTATGATTCCATTCTCATCCTGAATTTTAATATTATTTTTTAAGACCTTGATAGTTACCGCCCGATACATTGCACCTGTGTCGATATATAAAAATCCCAGTCTCTCGGCTAAGATTTTTGCAACTGTGCTTTTCCCGGAGCCGGCTGGCCCGTCAATTGCAATAATCATTTAAGCAATAACCTCTTATTATGAGATTCATCTATCAATCTAAACAAGGCCTTTGAATCATTATTTTTAATTGCCTTTTTAAATTGATTCAAGGAGAGTGTAAACTTCTGCAGGGCATTTAGAATTGCACTTCTATTGGTAAGAAAGATATCACTCCAAAGCAAGGAATCTGAAGACGCAATGCGCGTTGTATCTCTTAAGCCGCCTGCGCCAAAGCTAATAAGCTCCTTTGGTATCACCTTTATCAGGTTAAAGGCCATTAAATGAGGCAGGTGGCTTACTAATGAAAGAATCTTATCATGCCTTTGGGCATCTAAGATCTTAACTCTTGCACCAAGCTGTTTCCAGAAGAGTATAATTTTATCGTCAACCCTATCTACAGGTACTAAAATGCATAAAGAGTTTTTAAAAAGATTGCTGTCGGCAAACTTAACCCCCTTTTTCTCAAGTCCGGTGAGGGGATGACAGCCAACAAATCTAATATTTTTATGCAGAAACTTTTTTGCGCAATTTATAATTTCTGATTTTGTGCTTCCCGCATCTATTATAATCGCTCCCTTTTTGGCATATTGAAAAACCTTGGGTAAAGAGTTTATTATGGTTTTAACGGGAGTGGTTAATATTATTAAATCGGCATCTTCGATTGCCTTTATATCCAAAGCACCTGTATCAATCGCACCATTATCTAATGCCTTTTTAAGACTTGTCTTCTTTCTAAATATTCCAATTACCGAATTAGCTAATCTCTTTTTTTTAACGCAAAGACCTATAGAACCGCCTATTAGCCCTACACCGACTATAGCTATCTTATTAAATAACTTCATAATATTTTAATTAGATTTCCCTGCCGATGGCCAGGGCAACAGCCCTAATCTGATTCATCAGCTCTTGGAATTTTATAGGCAATAAAGACTGCGCTCCATCAGACAGGGCCTCTTCTGGCTTTGTGTGAACTTCGATTAAAAGCCCGTCGGCCCCAGCGGCAACTGCTGCACAAGACATTGGACTGACAAGATTCCATTTACCCGTTGCATGGCTTGGATCAACAACAATGGGTAAATGTGACAATAGCTTTACTGCAGGAACACAGCTTAAATCAAGAGTGTTTCTGGTAAATTCCTCAAATGTCCTTATGCCCCTTTCGCAAAGTATCACATTGAAATTACCTCCGGCAAGTATGTACTCTGCCGACATCAAAAGTTCTTTAATGGTGGAAGACAAGCCTCTTTTTAATATGACGGGCTTCTTGGTTTGCCCCACCTCTTTTAACAGATTAAAATTCTGCATATTCCTTGCGCCAATCTGTAATATATCGGTGAATCTGCAGACCAGCTCCACATCTCTTGTATCCATGACCTCTGTAACCGTGGCCATTTCCAATTCCTTGCCGACATCACATAATAATCTTAGACCCTGCTCTCCGAGGCCTTGGAAGCTATAAGGCGATGTCCTGGGTTTAAAGGCACCACCTCTTAAAATGTTTGCCCCGGACTTTTTTATCTCCTTTGCCACATCAAGAAGCTGTTCTTTTGTCTCAATAGCACAAGGCCCAGCTATAACTGCAACTTTTTTACCTCCTATTTGAACCTTTTTATTTACCTGTATTACAGAATCCTCTTTTTTAAATTCTCTAGAGACCAATTTATACGGGGCCAAGACCGCCATAACCTTATCAACGCCAGGAAAAACCTCTAAAGGAGTAACCCTTAATACATCTTCAGGTCCTATAACTCCGATAATAGTCCTTTCTGTGCCTTTTGATACCATAGGTTTAAGCCCAAGTTTTTCTATGCGCTCAATAATATGGTCCAGCTGCTCTTGCGTTGCATCATGCCTTAAAACAATAATCATAAAACCTCCCTTAATGCCTTAATAAATTTCTTATTCTCATTTTCTGTGCCTATGGTTACCCTGATATAATTATCCAAATTATACTGCTTCATATCCCTGACAATAACACCTTTCTTTAATAGTTTCTCAAAGATTATCTTGCCATCCTTACGCGCATTAAATAAGATAAAATTTGCCTGGGTAGGTATGATATCAAAAGACATCCTTTTTAATTCTGCATAAAGAAACTCCTTGCCCGACCAGGCATTTTTGCGAGTCTTATTTAAAAATTCTTTATCATCCAATGATGCAGTTGCAGCAACCTGGGCAAGCGCATTTACATTGAAGGGTTGACGAACCTGATTCATATATTTTATAATTTCTGGGTTTGCTATAGCATAACCAACGCGTAAACCCGCCAAGCCATATGCCTTAGAAAACGTCCTTAAAATAATTATATTCTTGGAATTTATTAATTTTATTGCCTCGGGAAAATCATCTGCCTGGACAAATTCAAAGTATGCCTCATCAAAAACTACAACTATATTATCCGGTATATCATTTAAGAAATCCTCTAGTTCGCTTTTGGTATTATAAGTTCCTGTTGGATTATTCGGATTTGCAATAAATACCAGTTTTGTACTGGGATTAATACTTTTTTTAAATAGCTCTAGATCAAACTTAAAATCCTTTAAGGGCACTGTCGCAACCTTACCTGCATTTATCTGTGAGATAATCTTGTATTCAACAAAAGTGACATCGGCAGTCAGAACCTCCTCACCCGGTTTTAAAAATGTCTTGATTACCAAATCGATTATTTCATCCGAACCATTGCCAATCAACAAAGACTGCGTTGGTACTCCTAGAAACTTAGAAAGCCTCTTTATTAGATAAAAACAAGACCCATCAGGATAGCGATTGATTTCATTTAGATATTTTTTTATAGCATTAATAGCTAGCGGAGAAACCCCTATAGGGTTTTCATTGGATGCAAGTTTAATTATGTCTTTTAAACC
>JBFZAD010000015.1:0-4988 GCA_041309125.1 Candidatus Omnitrophota bacterium | reverse complement strand
TCAATTGCTTGGCCTTTTCTGCTATATAAGAATTCTTTGCTAGCTCACTTAAATTCCTAATTAGGCCATACTGATCCCCTAGGATATCAAATGCCCGCTCCACTTCATCCTTTCCCACGTCTTCATCAAGAATAATCTTTACAATTAAGTCGATGTCCTCTTGTGTTTTGCGGCGAAGCTTTTCAAGAACCGAACAAATATCCCCCTCATAATCAAGTACCGGACCAAGAGCAAAATTGAGTTTATTTATAAATACACTCTTATACTCATTTAATTCCTGCCTAGTAGCGCCACGCTCTTCTAAATGAGTACGATGAAATAAATAAACCTTGTTGACTGCCTCCTGAAATTTATCATACAACTCATGCCGGCATAATTTAAAGAAACTAAGATTAGGGCTCAAATATTCCTCTTCGTTATAAGGAATTTTGGTCATACTAAACAAAGCTCCTTCTTTCCTAAGTTCCCTTAACATTTCTTCGCTTTTTTGTATAAACTTATCGTTTTGATGTTCTTCAGCAAATACCACATCTTTTAGCCCCAATAAAGAGAGGACCCTTAAACAATTATTGCAAGGTCTAAGAGTGACATATAAAATGCCATTTTTAAATGGGTTATTAGCTATCACTAGAAGCTCTTTAATTAACTCTTTTCTACCATAAATCTTGTTTTTTTCAGCTTCAGCAGATAATTCTTTAAGTTTCCTGTGGAATTCAACTAATTTGTGTTCAGGAATGTCTAAAAAACATTGGGTTAGAACATTAAATAACAATTGCATCTCGGCGTGATAATGAACGCCAACAGTATTAGTATCCAAAGAGGTGATCACCCCCCGAGCGGGAGATAATAATGCAGCTACTACTTTTGCCTCGGGATGCTTATCAGGTATTAATAGTGCATTGAATAATAGAAAATCTAAAATTTGCCGATGGACATAAAACAATAAAACCGGGTCCACTAATTTCCCCTCACGCAGTTTTTTAATTCTCTCCTTTGCAGACCTAATCTGCTGAAAAAGGTCATTTTTGTTTAAGGGGCTACTAGCTACCGCCTCAGAGTCATTAGCAAAACCACATTTTAAAAGATACGGCATTGCTGAGTCATTAAAAATCCTTCCAGGAATAAACCACGAGTTTAAAGCTTCAGTGAGCTTATTCTCTACTTTCATTGGATCCAAAAATCGACAATAATCTTTTGAATGTGAGATAGTGATAATCTTTATGTTTAAATCTTTATTTTTAATAAACTGTACAATTTCAACGATAGCTTCTTGAAGCTTTTCTTCTAGAATCCAATCAAAATAATCGATATCGATCGAGATCACAATATCTTTTCCATAAAGTGCTGGTATGCTGCTAAAAGTTTTTAGCTTGCTGTTTATTCCGTCAAACCATAATTTATCTAAAATTATTTTTCTATCTAATAACACAGCAAGCCAATTATGACTCATCGGATACGGCATGTCTCTAGACATATCCGAGTGATGATCAAAATTAATAATAATAGTATTATCCTGTCTCAAGAACCCGTACTTAACGGCATTTTCCACAATGCTATAATTAGTTGAGTGTTCGCTCGTAATAAATAGTGGGATCAGTTTACCATATGACTCTTCCGCGATTTGCCAAATTCTAACAGGACTGTACGAAGCATTACCCTGGCTTGATTCTGTCCTTAAGAGCGCGTCGAAGATTAGGGCGCTGGATGATTTAGGGTCCTGTGGCCCATCTTTCTTGGTATCTGAATAAATAGCTTTATTTATATCCTTGGCTTTTTTTAATCTAGTCCGGCGTATCAGGATAAATTTATATAAAAAAACAACGCCTAAGCCGAACAGGACGGCTCCCGTTCCAATAATTAATGATTTATATTTCTGCCATAAATAGCTTCTATATGTTTTGGGAAAGACTGTTTTTAGTATCCCCAGGCATTTGTCATTCCATTCTTGTGTTTTATGGTTAAACACTCTAAACATCAATACGTCTTCGCCATCAATGTACTCCTCTCTATCCTCAGGATCTTTGTTTACCTTGCGCACAAGATAGTCTTTTACTGGTTCACCAAGTTCCTTAATGATTTGAACTATAGCTTCGTTATAGGCTCCTTTATCTACATCCCAATATCTAACCAAAGCGCACAATAAAGATTGGTATCCTATGGAGAAAGAAAAGTCTCGATTCTTGGCAATATAGTCTTGCAACGCTGGTATTGCTGAATGACCAAACTCTATCAATCCCTTAGCGACAGCATACCGTGATATTGGAATATAATCTACTAGGCACCTTGCCCGTTCATCATAAGTTAAAGGCCTATTTAAAAGTTCTATAAAGGGCTGGATCGCTCTTTCATCATTTATACTCCTCAAAAAGGACACCATATCGAGAAGTATCAAATCATTCTTTTCTATCCTTAATGCGAATATCAAGGTATTAACTGTCCTTGCATCCTGCAATTTTATAATATGGCGTAATGCTCCCTCGCGCTCAAAATTATCGCTATTTGTATTCAATACAATTTCTTCTAACATTCTTAAGGCTTTTAGGTCTTCTTTAGCATAGTAACCAATAATATCGATCAAGGAATACCTGATATTAGAGATAGAGTAGCCTCTCTTGCCCATCGCTGCCTCAACCGCTTTAGCATCTCTATAAATCGCGATTGCTTCCTCTGAGCTTACTGAAGGCGCAGATAAGTTTCTTGGCCTATCCCTATACAAACTATTAAATAGCGCGTCCGCATCCTGTTGAGATAAGTGCCCCTGCCACACGATTCTATTATAAGGTATTATTTCTTTTGCATAACTAAGCTGGGGCATGCTAACAAAAAGTAAGCCTATAACAGTAGCTATTGATAAATTTGATAAAAACCACGCAAGGCTCTTCTTCATATTTTGCATCGCGCTTGAGGCCTGGTTTGATTCTGTCCTTAAAAGTGCGCCAAATGTTAGAGGGCTTGATACCTTTAGCTTATCCTTAACCTGCTCGATTACCCCCGGATTTTGCAGGGCGACTTTAGTTTCGATGTCTTTCAAGGTAACGGAATTAAATTTCTTAGTATCAAATAGCTTATGTTTTCCGGACTCTTCTTTTGGGTTCATGTCTATTAAGGTAGGTACCCTTTCCGGCCTGCCTTCGATGATCACATCGCAGATAAGCTCTCCCTTTATAGCAAAGAGAGTTTCAAAAGGGTTCCTCACATCCCAGACCAGAGCTGCCTTGCTGGAGAGATATTCTAAATGTGCACCCACCACAACTGATTTATCCTTGATATTACAACCCAGGCTAAAATCAGAAGCTATAACCAAAGAGCCGGGAGAGACAATGTATTTTCTGTCTTTTGGTTCGAGCTTACCTTTTTGAATCAAAATATCTTCTTCCTCTATTTTTACCTTAAGGCTTGGCGAAGCAATAATGTTAGATTTAATGTTAAGCAGCCTTCTTAGGATAGGCTGGGTTAGTGAAGCTACAAATGTATCGTACAATGACCTGTTTGTGCCGGTATCTACGAAGTAACCGTACTTACCTATATCTATAACGCCGATCTTTATACCGTCATCAGAGAGGCCTTTGGCTGCCATCCAGTATTCAGGGTTTCGCTTTGCTCTTTTCTTTATCCATCCTGCTTGTTCTGTAGTAAAGGCCTCTAAGAGATCCATAGAGGTATCTACTTCTTCTTTAGCTACAACGAATTTATGGTAATTGTTGATCAATGATTCTATGGCCCTTGCGTTAAATCTGTACAGGGCCATGTTTACCGGCCCCTCTGACGCACAGAATATCTCAATCATATCCTTATAGGGGAATTTCTCGTACATCTTATTGAGAGCGCCCTGTCCATCGGTAAAGAGCCTGCCTAGTCCTTCACGGTCTGAGCTAAACGGCTGGTTCTGTCCAAAAACTTTTATATCATGGTCAGGATTGCCCTTTATATCTTTGGCTACTACCCAGAACTGATCGCAGCTTATAATCGTTAAAGAACCTGCTTCTGTATCCCCTAAGAGTTGGTGGCTCTGCCTGATGGATTGATCCATATATCTTAAGAGCGTGCCGTTTATTTCTGCAGGAGATTTGGTATTAGCTTTATTTACTCCTTCTGCACCGGTGATGGGCTCGTTCCTGGAGCCTTTTCCTGCGGTATGCATCATGAGCACCTTTTTACCTTCATGCAGATATCGCCTTACAGGATAGATCTTTTCAGCCTCGATTATGGCATTAACTGAACCGCCCAAATTACCCAGGCGACCTTTTTCAGCAACCACTACAACTTTGGTAGTTTCCGGGTAGAGGATGCCTCTTAATGAACTAAAGTGTTTGGTAAGGTGCTTTGCCCAGGCTTCACCCGGAGCAGTAACAATGATTACGTCCCAGCTAGTTTTGTTTTCATAGGCACGCTCCAGGCTGAATAAATACCTGAATGGCTCAGCTATTGACAGGATGAATTCCTCGGCAGCCTGAGCTTCCTGATTAGTGTAATCCTTGCGCAGCAAGGCTAATCTATTACGTATAGCGTATTCAATAGAGGCTTGTATTAAAAAATAACTTAAGGAGCTTAAAGGAAGGTTATCCAAATCACGGATAAACAGATAGGTATTCTTTTTAGTTAAGCCTACATGGATAGGTGGAGCCCTTGATTCGGGAACAAGATAGAAGTTTAGATGACTAAGTGCATCTTCGTATATATTAACCACGCCTAATCCTAAAGGCAATTCAAGCGAGAGGTCTTTTGAGATTAAGGCTATCGCATCAATTATTCTGGGGTGATTTGTAACGTTAGACAATCTATTCTTGTTAGCTGCTTGCTCTATCGCCTTATGGATATCTTTATGATCAGATTCGCTTAAAGGCGACGAGGCATTACCCTGTCTTGTTTCAGTCCTCATTAGCGCGCCGAAAACTATAGCGCTGGATGCCCCCGTTGCTTTTCTTACCGCCTCAAGAACATCCCTGCGCCTGCGGGCTAATATTTCTTCCGCCGGGCTCTCATAAAGG
>JBFZAD010000014.1:0-8883 GCA_041309125.1 Candidatus Omnitrophota bacterium | reverse complement strand
GTCGCGAATCCTCGCGAATTTAGTTTTACTAGTTCAACGAGTTGGCGGGTTCAACGAGTTATCGCGAATCCACACGAATTAGTTTGGGTCACAAAGACACCAGGTCGCAGAGTCACACGTTCTCGTACGGCGTAGTGCGTACTGGGTACGGCGAATGATTGCACAGGAGGAGTAATGGTTGAGAAATTAATTGGGATTTCTACAACGAAGTACTCCACGTTATTTAGTAAAATCTTTGATGAATTTTCTCACGGTTGCCGAATTCAAATAGATGGTAAAGAATATAGAGAACAAGATATTGCAAAGCTAAAGTCTGAATGGTGTCAAAATAGTAAAATTGAAGAGACAAGAAATTTTAAGTTTTCCATTGGCGATGAAGAATTGTTTGGATTCCATGATTCACCTGATCAATTATGGGCAGCTACGTCAGTGCTAGATTTTGTTCAGAGATTAGCTGATGAGAAAATAATAAGATATCAGATTATGCCCGTAATGCCTGAAAAAAAGGCAGGTCATTGGATAATCATACTAATAATTCTTTTAATACTATTTACGCTATTTTCCTTATTGTTTAAATAGGATGGTGAAGTAGAAAAGAAAATCCAAGTTTCCCATATACGAGGTGGATAAGCGATGTGCGTTGTACGCCGTACTCCGTACGCCTTACGAAACACGTAACGGGTGACATGTGGCTTTGTGACTTGGTGACCCATAATTCGCGTGGATTCGTTATAAATTCGCGTGGATTCGCGCCTTTACGCTGTACGCAATACGCACTACGCACAACGTAACACAGACCAATTATGTTTATTCTATACGATTTAACATTCCTGCCCTTCTTCATCTTTGGCTTTTTCTATTATCTCTTTAAGGGTAAATTCCATAGCGAGTTACATCTTCGTTATTGTCCGCAGATTAAAGAGAAATTAGAAAGACCGATTTGGCTGCATGCAGTTAGCGTTGGTGAAGCAAAAGTAGCTAAAAATATCTATTCTATTTTAAAACAGAACTATCCTAATAAACATATAGTAATTTCAACGGTTACTCCAACCGGGCAAAGAATTGTAAAATCTTTTATAAGTGGAAAAGACCAGCTTATTTATCTGCCAATTGACTTTAGTTTTATTGTAAGAAAATTCGTCAATTTAATAAATCCATCTTTGTTTATTTCTATTGAAACTGAAATTTGGCCAAACCTTATTTATTTTCTACATAAAAATAATACTCCAATAATTATTGTAAATGGCAGGATTTCACCAGGCTCATTTTTTGGCTACAGTATTTTCAAGCTTTCTATGAAGCCAATTCTAAATAGAGTTGATCTTTTTTGTATGCAGACAGAGCTAGATGCAAAAAGAATAATTAAAATTGGCGCAGATACAAATAAGGTAAAAATTACTGGAAATATCAAATTTGACTTAGAAATATCTCATGACAGTATTAAAAAAGTCGATCTGGGTTTAAGCTCTAATGATCTGGTTTGGCTGGCAGGTAGTACCAATCCTGGAGAGGAAGAGATTGCTCTAGAAGTCTATAAGAATTTGAGCAAAGATTATAAAGACCTTAGGCTTCTTTTGGCACCAAGACATACTGAAAGGACACACCAAATTGAACAGCTGGTTTCTAAGTTTGGTTTTGAGAGTATTAGATTTTCACAGATTAAGGGTAGCTCAAGCAGGATTATTATTTTAGATGTAATGGGAAGATTGGCTGGTCTTTATAATATAGCAGATATTGTTTTTATAGGAGGCAGTTTAGTTAAAAAGGGCGGGCAGAATATATTAGAGCCGGCAAGCTTTGCAAAACCAATAATTTTTGGCCCGTATATGTTCAATTTTGTTCAGATAAAAGATTTATTCTTAAAAGAAAAGGCAGCTGTACAAGTAAATGACAAGCTTGAATTAGAAGAAAAATTAAGATCGCTACTTTTAGATCCAAATGAAAGAAATAGATTAGGCCAGAGAGCAAGATCGCTCTTAGAGGAAAATAAAGGAGCAACTCTGAGGACATTTGGGTTAATAAAAGAATTGATAGAGAAACCAGAAACCAGAGTACAGAAACCAGAGTAATTTCTTATCTGGTTTCTGGTTACTGGTTTCTAATCACATGAGACGCTACATATACCAATTAGCCACAGATCAAAGAAACGATATGTTTTCTAGTATAGTAAAGGTATTTTTGTATGTTTTTTCTTTGATCTATGGCTTTTGTCTTTTAGCGGTAAGGTTTTTATATTGGATAAAGATTCTAAAAAGATACAGACTTGACTGCAAAGTAATAAGTGTTGGCAATGTTACTTTGGGTGGGACTGGTAAAACGCCAATGGTTGAATTCCTGGCTAATTATTTACGATATAAAGGCCATAAGGTTGGAATTCTAATCAGAGGATATGGAAGTTCGGGCAATGACTCTAGCGATTATAAATCTATTGGTGATGAAGCAGCAATGTTAAAGGAATTTTTAAAAGGTATACCAGTTATCGTTGGAAGAAATAGGGTAAAGAATGGCCAGAATGCGATAAAAGAACATAAATTAGAAACACTTATTGTAGATGATGGTTTTCAACACTGGAGACTTAAAAGAGATTTAGATATTGTGCTAGTTAATTCTTACAGTTCTTTTGGTAACAGACATTTAATGCCAAGAGGAATTTTGCGTGAGCCATTAAGTTCTCTTAAGCGGGCAGATATATTTGTTTTGACTAAAATCGATAATGTAGAAAGCACATTTGATTTACAACACTTCTTTAGCGATTTTCATAAAGAGAAGTTGGTATTTGAGGCAATGCATAAGCCGCTTCATTTTGAGAGATTCAATATAACTAATGTAGCTCTCGGAGAAGATATTGTTGGCAGTGAGGGATTAAAAGGAAAGTCAATTTGTGCCTTATCGGGAATTGGCGATCCAGCATATTTTGAAAACTCGCTTAAGAAATTGGGGATTGAGATTGTTCGATCATTCAGGTATCCTGATCACCACAGATATACAAAAAAAGATTTAGTTAAGATTTACCAGGAATGCCGGGCGAGGAAGATTGATTCAATTGTTACGACACAAAAGGACGCTGTGAGATTAAAGCCTGTTGTAAGACATGCTATATCATTTGATATTCCTATATACATTCTAAGGATTGAGATGAAGATTACCGATGACAAAGAGGCATTTTTAGCGAAGGTGGATTCTTTATTCCAGTAAGGCGCGTATTTCGTAGTGCGTACCGCGTATTGCGTACAGCGTTTAAGTTTAACGCAGTACGCACAACGCAGAACGCAATACGAAAAAAATGATATGAAGCTATATCCAATAAAAGAGATGCTTTTATACATCCTAGCAAGAATACTGATGTTCATCTTCTGCCTGATGCCGCTTGGGCTTGCCCTTTGGATAGCCAGGATGATGGGAAGATGCGCATATTATATTGATGCAAAGCACAGATCCATTGCCTATTCAAATTTAAAAAGGGCATTTAGTAAAACTAAAAGCCAAGAGGAAATAAAAAATATATTAAAGGGGTATTTTATAAATCAATACCAGGATTTTATTGAGGTCTTAAGGCTATCTAAGTTCAATAAAGAATACATAGAGCGTTATATTGATGTGCAGGGTAAAGAGAATGTATTTGATGCCTTAAAGGCCAAGAAGGGCTTGATATTTTTAGGGTTGCATCTTGGGAATTGGGAGTTTTCAAATGTTTTATGCTCAAACATGGGTTTTGAATATTGTTTCTTTGCCCAAGAGCAGCCCATGGGGCTTTTGGATAAATTGCTTAATGATCTACGCAGGTCCAAAGGATGTAAGATGCAATTTGTAGGAACCAATATGAAGAATGTTATCCATGCCTTAAAAGATAATATCTGCCTTGGCATGGTAGTTGACCATGGAAGCGAAGGCATTTTGATCGATTTTCTAGGCACAAGGGCTCGCACTCCAACAGGTGCTGTAAGGCTTGCTCTTAAGTATAATTGCCCATTAGTAACAGGATATATCAAAAGGAAAAAGGGCCCTTATCATGAGCTTAGATTCTTTCCTCCATTAGATTTGCAAAATACAGGAAGCTTAGAAGATGATCTTAAAGATAATCTAGAGCGCATAAATAAAATCGTAGGAAAATTTGCAGATCAATTTGCCGAAGATTATTTCTGGAGCTTTAAGCGCTGGAAATATTCTGACGAGAAGAAAGTTTTGATATTAAGCGATTGTAAAGCAGGCCATGTCAGGCAATCTGAAGCAGTTCTTAAGGCAATTAGCAATTTAGGTTATAGAGTAACTAGCAATATCTTAGAAATAAGTTACAAAAGTAGATACAGGCAATTTATTTTAGCCCTATGCTCATTATTTAATGGAAGATATTGCAATGGTTGTCTTAGTTGTGTTCGATTTTGCCTAAAGCGGGAATCCTTTCAGAAACTAGAAAGAGAATTCGCAGATATAATTATATCTTGCGGCAGTAAGTTAGCCCCTGTTAATTTATATCTAAAAAGAGAATATAATGCCAGGTCAATATGCATAATGAAACCATCTTCAAATCTCAAGGATTTTGATCTGTGTATTATACCCAGACACGATAATCCTCCAAAAAGAGACAATGTATTATCCATAGACGGCTCTATTAACTTAATCAATCAGGACTATCTAAATACTCATGGAACTGCTTTGGCTGAGCTAATCAAAAATAAGGGAAAGAGTCTAGAAAATAATATTTTGGGCTTATTTGTCGGAGGAGATACAAAGAACTTTTATCTTGATAAGAATTCCTTCCATGAATTAATGCAGGAATTAAAAAGAATATGTAAAGATTTAAAGCTTAGCCTGCTTATAACCACTTCCAGACGCACATCAAAGCTAATAGAAGAATTACTAAAATCGAATTTTGCAAATGATAGTAATTGTACGCTTTTAATCATAGCAAATGAGCAGAATTACCCATTTGTAATTGGAGGGATCTTGAGCCTAAGTAAGATTGTTATGGTTTCATCTGAAAGTATATCAATGGTCTCCGAAGCAGCTAGTTCCGGCAGACATGTATTGTCATTTCATCTCAAGAAGAAAAAGACTTTCTTTAATAAAGAGACCAGACATGAAAAATTTATTAAGGATTTAGTTTATAGAGGAATTATCCAAGAGGTCCAACCAAATACAATAAGGGAAGAAATTAGTAAATTATTAGAATCAAAACAAGAGCCACAGAGGTTGGATAATTTTAGTTTGCTTCAGGAAACATTGAGAAAGATTATCTAATATGAATATCCTACAGATACTACCGGAGCTAAATATTGGCGGAGTTGAGACAGGCACAGTTGATTTAGCTAAGATGCTCATTGAGGATGGCCACAAGGCAATAGTTGTATCTAACGGAGGAAGGCTGGTTGGCAAATTAGAGGAGTTTGGCGCCAGGCATTATTCCTTGCCAGTGCATAAAAAGTCCTTTTTTTCAATTATAAATCTGATTCCTCAACTTTGTGAGATTATCAAAAAGGAAGAGATACAGATAGTCCATGCCCGTTCCCGTGTGCCTGCATGGATTGCATTCTTTGCATGTCTTAAAACAAACACTGTCTTTATCACTACTTGCCACGGTTATTACAAAAAACATCTTTTTAGCTGGATTATGGGCATGGGGAAATTTGTAATAGCAAATAGCGATATCATTGCAAGGCATATGAGGGATGATTTTCGCGTTAGGGAAGAATTCTTAAGGATAATACCTCGAGGGGTTGATTTAGATAAATTTAAATTCACATCTCAAGAGGAAAGACAAAGTTCTCCTTTTGTGGTTGGGATCGTAGGCAGATTAACGCCACTAAAGGGGCATAAATATTTTTTAAAGGCTATGTCAAAGACCTTAAGGGCTATACCAAATCTAAGAGTATGGGTTGTAGGCTCGGCAGATAAAAGAAAGGCTAATTATAAGGAAGAGCTAAAGGCACTTACAAGGCGCTTAGGAATATCTCATTGTGTCGATTTTTTAGGCTATGAAGAGGATATAAAAGAGGTTTTATCAAAGTTAAGTGTTTTGGTTATGGCCACTACTACTCAAGAGGCATTTGGCAGGGTAATAATAGAGGCAGGTGCAAGCGGGGTGCCGGTTGTTGCAACGAAGGTAGGAGGGGTGATTGATATCATTAAAGATCAAGAGACCGGGTTTTTGGTTGCGCCTTCTGATTCTGACGCTATCCATAAGTCAGTTATGAAATTATATAATGAACCCATACTCGCCAATGAGTTTACAAAGAATTTAAGGCAGAAGGTTGAGCAGGAGTTCTCTTTAGATACAATGTATTCTTCTAAGATGTCTTTATATAATGAGTCTTTAGAGAATCCCAGGATATTGTTAATTAAGTTGGGTGCTGTGGGTGATGTGATATTGTCAGTCCCGGCATTTCGCGCAATTAGAGAGAAATTTCCTAAGGCCAAGATATGTTGTCTTACCGCTCGAGAAACTTCAAGCATTTTAATCCACTGCCCTTACATTGACGAGTTAATAATATATGATTACAAGAATAAAGATAAAGGCTTTTTGGGGCTGATAAAACTTATTAGATCTTTAATACATTATAGGTTTGATTTCTCTATTGATTTACAGAACAATAGAAAGAGCCACATAATTGCATTTTTTAGCCTAATAAGTAAGCGTTACGGATTTGATGTGCCAAAAAAATTCAGCTTCCTTTTAAATATGAAGACACCGTTGCCTGGTAAGTCTATGTCACCCCTTGAGCATCAATTCAATATATTGGGATTACTGGGTATAAAATTAGAAAATCCATCTCTTGAATTATGGCCAGATACGCAGGATGAGGATTATATCAATGAACTATTAGAAAACGAATGGCTTCCAAAACAAAAGTTGCTTATTGGGATAAACATAGGCGCAAGCAACCGATGGCAAAGTAAGCGTTGGCCTCTTGAGTATATATCGACACTCTGCGAAGAACTTGCAAAAAATGACATTCGTGTATGTTTGACAGGAACTCATGATGACCTTATGAATGCAAAATTAATAAAGACTCATGCAAAAGAGGCAAAGCCAGTTATTTTGTGCGGCAAGACCAACATAAATCAACTTGCTTGCCTCATGAAAAAATTATCTGCTTATATAACAGGAGATTCTGCGCCATTACACATTGCAACGGCTTGCAAAATACCAATAATTGCCTTGTTTGGCCCGACAGATCCAACGAGGCATCTTGTGCCTTCACAGAAGTGTACCTTAATAAGAAAGGATTTACCCTGCAGTCCTTGCTATAAATCAAAATGCAGGATTAGGAGTAAGAAATGTATGCGGTTGATCACCGTTGAAGAGATATTAAGAACACTTAATAAAATTTTAGTATGAGAGTACTCCTTTTAACAAAACACTTAAATATTGGCGGAATAGCCCGTTATACCACTAACCTTGCAAAAGAGTTAAAGAAAAATAATATCACTGTATTCGTTGCATCATCCGGGGGCAGGTTAGTCAGTGAATTAGAAAAACTGGGAATAAAACATATTTTTTTAGACTTAAACTATAAAAATGAATTCAGCCTGAGAGTATTTTCTCTGAAAAATAAACTTATAAATATCATAAGAGAAAATAAGATTGACTTAATTCATGCCCAAAGACGAACTGCCGCAGTCCTTTCTTATCTTGCTTCAAGATCAACTAAAGTTCCATACATCACTACCTGCCATGGATTTTATAATATAAGATTTTTAAGAAAAATATTCCCATTCTGGGGTAAGAGAGTTATTGCAGTTAGTGAATATGTGTATGATCAAATAAAGGATATATTAAAGGTTGATAAAGCTAAGATAAAGCTTATTCCAAATGCCATAGATGTGGAAAGTTTTGCGATAAATATTAGCGAAAAAGAAAAAACGGAGATTAAAAAAAGGTATTCTATTTCTAATGGACCGGTAATAGGAAATATCTCAAGGTTTAGTTTGCCAAAAGGTCATGATATATTATGTAAGGCGTTTAAAACGATTCAAGAAGTGTATCAAGATGCTAATTTAGTGATGGTAGGTGGCGGCAAAGATAAGAGCCATATATTAGAATTAGTGTCTAAATTAAATCTAGAGAAAAGCATTAAGTTGATCGAAGAATTAAAAGATACTAAAGAGGCATTGGCCATTATGGATGTGTTTTGTTTTCCTTCTCAAAGTGAGGCCTTTGGGCTTGCTATTCTAGAGGCAATGAGTTCTGGTGTGTGTGTGGTTGCTTCAGATATAGATGGTATAAAAACTATTATAACCGATAATCATGACGGTTTTTTGGTCAGCCCTAAAGACTATGAGGGTTTTGCCGGCAAAGTATTGGCGCTGCTTAAAGACAGGGCACTTTACGATAGAATAAAAATACAAGCCATAAAAACTGCCAGAGAGAGATTTAATATAGAGGATATGGTAGATAAGGTTATAGAGGTTTATAAAGAGGCGCTAGAGTGAAAAAAGTAGCACTTATTTTCTTAAGTATCTTTATTATAGCTTTTTTTATTTTTAATGCGCTTGATAAATTCTACGAAGTCTCTATCTTGAACTATCATTCTATTTCCTCTCAGCCTTCAGAGGCATCCAATCTCGTTATAAATAAAGATATCTTTGAAGAACAGATGCAGTATTTATCAAAAAATAATTTTAATTGTATTTCTTTAAGAGAGTTGGTAGGCCTTATAAAAGACAAGAAAAAAATACCTAGAAAAAGCGTAGTCATCACCTTTGACGATGGCTATAAGGATAATTTTGTCAATGCTTATCCAATATTAAAGAAATATAATTTAAAGGCAACATTCTTTATTGTTGCGGATAATATTGCAAAGACTGTAGAGAATGAGTATTTTAAAAATGTAGAATTTATGAATTGGGATGAACTTCGTCAAATCGGTAAAGATCCCAATGTTG
>JBFZAD010000013.1:0-8833 GCA_041309125.1 Candidatus Omnitrophota bacterium | reverse complement strand
CGGTGTCGTCGCAGATAAATATAACCCAGAGTGCACCGCGCGAATTTCAAGTAACTTATAAGCATGACGATGAATTGGGCAAAAGCTGTGTTGAATATCAGGATCCTCAAGGTCAGATTAAGTCAACTCCTTGGAAGGTAGGAATGTATACTCAGGGAAGTGGCGTGTCTGATAATACAGTCGTAGTCCAGAGCTCAAGTCTAAAATCAGGGACATATAGGATTAAGATAAAGACAAAGGATAGATGGAATAATCTTGGTGAGAGTGAAGTAAAGGAATTTGAATTTAGCGCACCTACAACTACATCTGGTTCAGGATCCCAAACGCAACAAGCCGGTAGTTCTGGGCAAGGCCAGCAGGTTACTGGACCGCAGAAGACAATACTTGCACTTATCGGCAAACCCTCAAAGGCTTATGTAAATAAGGAATTCACAGTCAAGGTTACATCTAAAACGCAGAAAGGGGTAAAAGTTCCGTCTGTATGCGTTATTGATTGGGGTGATGGAAAAAAAGATGAAATTGATTCGGAAATTCCTGTTAAGCATACATATTTAACTACTGGCAAGTTCAATTTAAATGTTTCTGCAAAACTTAAAACAACAGATGATTTTATCCAGCCATTACCTCTTGCCGCCGAAATCACAGTTGCTGTAAATCCACCGAGTTTAACGCTTACCAAAGGCACACTTGTGGCAGTACCAATGAGTTATAAATTTACCATCAAGGCACAGGAAAACAGTTACCCAATTACCAGATGGACACTTGATTTTGGAGACGGGGAAAGCGAATCCCAAGAAGGCAAGGTGTCTTCTGCGAGTTTTAATCATACATACTCAGGCCCTGGAACTTATAAGGTTGAGTTGTCAGTAACCGATTCAAGTAGCGCGGTTACTAAAAAGTCTATGAATTTAACTATTACACCAAAGAAGAATTAACAAACGAAAGGAGCGTAAATATGGTCAAGAAAGATTTGGGTAAAACCTCAATAGGAATGCAGGCCAATGTGGCTGCATTGGTAAGTTATGCCTTTTTCTGGATTACTGGGCTGGTTGTTTTCTTTGCAGAGAAGGAGAATAAATTTGTTCGTTTTCACGCAATGCAGTCTATTATTGTATTTGGTGCTATTTCAGCCATAGGGGTTATTATCTCTATTTTATTCCAGATTTTTATGATGGTGCGCTTGTACTTTATTTTTCAATTTCTATCCCTAATATCAGGTTTGCTTTGGCTTGTAGCTTTGATTTTATGGATTCTTTTGATGATTAAGGCATTTCAGGGTGAAAATTTTAAGCTTCCTATAGCAGGAGATATTGCAGAGAAGCAGGTAGGCAAATAAGAGCAACTCTAGGTAATCAATGCCTAAAAAAATTCTTGTACTTTCAGCAAGCCCTAAAAAAGATGGCAATACATCGATTTTGGTGGATTGGTTTAGTAAGGGTGCACGGAAAAATGGCGCAAGCGTTGAGATTGTCCAAACGGCCTTTTTGAAATATAAATCCACAGGCTGTATATCTTGCAGAGAGTGTCAAAAGATAAAGTCTTACGAATGCGTTATAAATGATGAGGCAAGGCCAATTTTGAAGAAGATGATTGATGCGGATGTAATTGTAATGGCAACGCCTCTTTATTTTTTTAGTGCAAGCGCGCAGCTCAAACTTATATTTGACAGGATGTTCTCATTGTATAAATGGGATAATGAGGCAGGCACAATGCAGACTCCATTAAAGGGAAAGGCGCTTGTTTTGATTGCCAGTGCTTTTGAAGAAGTAGGACTGGATGCACTAGAGAGGCCGTTTAGATTAACTGCTGATTATACTAAAATGAAATTTCTCTCTTTGCTCATCCCCAATGCTGGAGTTTCAGGTGGACTTAAGAATAGAGCCGATATCCAGGAAATGGCAATTGAGTTAGGTCAAAAAGTAGCATTATTTGACTGATTATATTTGACTGATTGTGACTGATTGGAGACGCTTTCCAAACTGAACGGACTGATTGGAGGACTGATTGGAGACGCTTTCCAAACTGAACGGGAAGCTGTACCTGGGTTTGTTCAGGAACCTGTACCTGACGTAATACGAGGTAAGAGCAACTTATTTTAAGATTGATGAAGAGCTTGAATAAAATACTTGGATTATTTATAAGAGTTAATCAAAATTCATCATTATTTCTGATAATTTTTGTGTCCTTAGGATTTGTTGCTCTTGGAAAGATAATGCCGGATTTTATTTATATTTTATATGCATTTCCTTCAAGTTATATAGCTTCGCTTTTTATTGGCCAACATCCAATATTAACAGAGACCAATGAAATATTAATTCCAGCTTCAAAACATTTTATCGAAATAATACCGAATTGCAGTGGCTATGGATTTTTCTGCCTTTTATATGCAATCTTTGTTTCGTATATCTTTCGTTTATTTCCTAAGTCAAAGGCATTAATTTATGCGATTCTAATTTTTCCATGTGCTTACGTTGTCAGTATTATTACAAATGGATGCCGTATTATTTGTGCTTATAAGGCTAATGAAGCGGCTAAGGGTTTATTGCCGAATAATTTTCAGGCTGGCGTTCATCTTGGAATAGGAATAGCTCTATTTTTATCTGTAATATTGGTCATTTCTTTATTTTTTGAGAGGAGGTGTTCTAATGGTTGATAGCATAAATAAAACTCTTCTTCCGGATTTTCTAAAAAAACCTGTAATTTTATTATGGCTATTTGTTATTCCACAATTAGTATTACTATTCATTAATTTGGGATCTTACTGGTTGATAAATGAAGAGGTAGCTAAGGAAAATATATACATAGCCCAAATAATTTTTGCTTGTGAAGTCGGTCTTATATTATTAGCTGTTATTACTTGGCTTCTTTATAGAATAAGAAAGATTAATTTTGGTTTTGGAATGAATTCTTTATTTTTGATTGCCCATATTGTTTATCTGTGGCATGTCAGCGTGAACTTATGGCGGGTAATCCCTACTAATATCGAGTTTTGGATTTTAGACCAAGGGAGCTTAATGCTTTATCAGTTTACTTTTATAATGCCTGGATTGTTTTACGCTGGTTTAAGGGTGTCTTGTTTTGAAGTAAAACTGAAATATTTTTCTGACTGGAGTATCAGCCTTTTGATCGGAATTTTAGCTCCCTTAGGCTTTTATCTGATATTTATTGCGCTTGCAGGTTTTACACGTTTTTGGGAGATCCCAACAATAATATCTGTAATATTTTTTATTGTCCTTACTGTAATGGCATATTTTGGGTTTGTTAGGTTTATTATACTTTCTTATAATGGATTGCGCGCTAAAGGTGATTTAGCTCAAACAATATTTGCAATTGTTATAGCTTTGGTTGGTCCAATTGCAGGACTCTTGCTAAATATATCAATACCCTTTCCTGCGGACTTTCAGTCTCCATGGGTGTATTGCCTAGCAGTGATTAATGGTCTAGTTGTAATTATTCCTAGCATTAAAAAATCATGGGTAAGCGAGCTTCTGTTGTTAGCCCGGAGTCTTATGTATCCATTTTCGCTTTATTTCTTCCTTGTTTTCCTGCCATTTTTACCACTATCTTTACCAGCTATGTTTGCTGTGGGAATGGGTTTTTTAATCCTTGTGCCTGTTGCGTTATTCCTGATTCATACTAAAAGGCTTTATGATGATTCAAAATTCTGTATTCAGCAAAAGGGTGTAGTCCTGGCGGTGATTTTGATTTTATCTGGGCTTTTGATATTGCCTAGCTATTTTGTTTTAGATGCCACAAGTGATAAGGTTGAGCTTAAAAAAGCCTTGGATTATGTATATTCAGCAGATTATAAGATGCTGAGTTATTCATTTAAGGGCTCAGCTGAGAAGGTTAGTCGAACGCTGATTAAATTAAAACACTTTAAAGAAGGTATTCAATTGCCCTATCTTTCAGGATTTTATAACAGGATTGTTTTTGAAGGAATGGTTTTGCCAGATCAAAAAATAGAGTATATGTACAAACTTTTCTCTGGAGAGGACATAAAAAAAGAGAAAAGAGCAGGAAGATGGGGGTATGGTTTCTCACGAGGCGCTATGCGTTCAGGGAGAGCAGGAATTAGGATTGCAATGCCTGAAAGGAATGTTGAGCTCGTTTCTTTTAATGTCAACTCTCAAGTTCAAGGAGATATAACAGAAAGCCGAATAAGGCTAGAAATGCTTAACAAAGGAAGGAGTAACGCAGCAGAATTTTTTAAACATATATATATTCCAGAGGGAGTTTTAATCACGGGTTTTGATCTTATGGTTGAAGGTAAAATGGTTAAGGGCAAGATATTTGAAAAGAGAACTGCAATGTGGGTCTATCATATGATTAGAGATTTTACGAGAAGGGATCCAGGAATTTTAACCTATAAAACACCAACGTTGGTTAATATTAATGTTTACCCTTTTCTTAAGGACCAAACAAGAGTTGCGGAGATCGAATTTCAATTTCCTACTGGATTTAAGCCGACAATAATCATTGGAGATGAGCCTGTTGAATTAGCTAATGTTGAAAATGAAATGAATGCCGCGATAGAAGATAGTAAAATAGTTTCAGATGGGCATAAGTTTTTATTGCTAGATAATGAAGATATTTCTGTTTTGCCTAAGCTTACGCGAAAGCCTTATTTGCATTTTATTTTAGATTTTTCTAAAGGTTCAAAATTAGATAATGAAAAGTTTGTCTCTGGTATTTTGTCAGTTGCCGAGGAATATAATGATATAAAGATTGCTAAAGTGGTTGCGGCTAATATAGACCTCGTAGATTTATCCCAAGGCTTTGTTAATTTGGAAGATAGAGAAGCCATTGCTAGAGTTGTTAGTAGTGGCAGTTTGTCTCATAGGGGTTCTCTTGATCTTGATCGCGTAATTAAGCACCAGCTTAAACAATTTAAGTCAAATTATTTAGAAACACCAGGCAGCCTTTATTGGCAATACTATCCTTTGTTCGTTATTGTAACGGATAATAAAAGTGACATATATTCTCCAGAAGACCTTACCTTTTTTAAGGATTATTTACCAGACTGTAATTATTATTTAATTTTAAATCAGATAGGTAAAATAGAAAGAAAATATTTATGGCAGGACAATGATAGTGAAGCAAATAAGGATGTTGTTATTCTTAAATCGGAGAATGCAATCTCAGTTATGCCTGCGAATACTGATTCCATCCAGTTGGTTGGTTTCAAGCAGAATAACAATACTAATAAATTCTTTGTATATAATCCAAATCTTAGTGAATTTGAGGAAATTAAAGATATCAAGCTTATATCTAATAATTTAAAATATGTTAAGGGAGTTGATTTGTTATTAAGTAACCTTGAAATTCTTACTAATCCAACAGAATATAACTCTAGATTAGCCTCGCTAGTTTCATCTAGTAAGGATTCAGGAGTAATGCTTCCATCTACTTCGTATATTATCGTGGAAAGGAGTTCCCAGTGGAAAACTTTAGATGTAAAACAGAAGCAACTCCTTAGCGCTTCTTCTGGATTAGAATTTGAAGAGGATTTTAAAACCCCAGAGCCATCTTTCTGGATTCTATTATCGATATTTATGCTACTATATTATAAGAAATTTAAAAAAATTATTCTATGAAGCAAACAATTATTTTAAGGAATATTGTAAGTTATGCTGTTGCTATAGTTGTAGGATATGCTTGTTTAATATTTTTCCTTGGCAATGAAGGAGCAGGTCTTTTGAATGAGGATCTCCCAAATGAAATTTTCCTGCGCAGAAATTTTCTTATCAGAACGCTTTCTGGTGGTCCATCGCCAGCAGATTTTTTTCAAACAGGCGATGCTCAATATGCAGGCGAGTGGACTATAGGGACATATGCTATGGCATCGTATGCCTTGACGAATATTGCTATGATGAAGCCAGATACGGCGCAAGAATCAAGTCGAACTATAGCGAAATGGATAGAGTATTGCATAGATGATAAAATTGCAAGCTTTGATGAGGTTGCATGGGGTGAGAAGGCTCTTGACGAAGAAGTTCTAAATAAAGATTATGGTCATGTAGGTTACTATGGCCACATAAACTTAATGTTGGGTTGTTATGCATTGCTTAATAATGACGGTAGATTTAAAGAGCTACACATAAAGGTATCCGAGGCCATAAGAAAAAGGATGCAAAAATATCCACATAGACATATTGAGACTTATCCTTACGAGACATACCCTCCAGACAATTCAGTAGCTGCAGCTTCTTTAAGGGTTGCAGATATGACAATAGGAACAAATTATAAAAAACTAGTTGATGAGTGGATTGAGCAATCTAAAAAAATTGAATATCCTTCAAATGGGCTAATAGTATTTCAAATTGAGAGTAAAATAGGCAAACCCTTACAGGCATGCAGAGGATCGAATATAGGATGGAATAGCTTTTTTTTGCCATTGATCGACGAAGGCTATGCAAAGGAGCAATTTGAAAGGTTTAAAAAAAATATGCTATGGCACTTTTTAGGGATTGCTGCATTTAGAGAATATCCAAAAGGAGGTTGGTTTAATGTAGATAGGGATACGGGTCCTGTAATTTTTGGGCTTGGAGGTACAGCTACTGGATTTTCAGTAGCTGGTGCAAGATGGTCTAAAGATAGGAAGCTGTTAACTTCATTGTTGAGACCTTTTGAGCTCTTAGGAGTAAGCATTACAAAGGGTAACGAGAAAAGGTATTTGGCAATACCAGTGGTGGGAGATGCTATAATGCTTGCCATGAAGACAGCTTGTAAGTGGAGGCCGCTTTGGAAAAGAGTGGAATAAAGATAATATTTAAGAAATACAGACGACCCATAACATGTCTTAGATTCTTGTTATTATATTTTATTTTTCTTTTTATTGCAAAACACTCAAGTGTTTATGAAAGTGGCTTGATACCAAAGAATTTATTTACAACAGTTATTGCTGTGGGTTTAATATTATATAGATTTCTTGTTCTATGTTTTGTTCCTGTGATAGCTATTTTATGGATATTTGAGCTGATTTTTGCTAGAATGAAGATCAATTCACAGGGCTGAAATAATATAAAAGACGCTTTCCTGACTGGAAGACAAACCCATTTTATTACACAGTAATAATCAATCTTGAAAGGAGAATGATGAAAAAAATATTTAAACGTAGAAGTTCAGCAGTAGATCAACAGGTTGATTTGGATATGGCAGGCATGATTAACAAAATGCAGCAGCAGTTGGTTTCGCTGGAGCAAAAGATTGACACATTGATAAACAGATCTCCAGAGAGGCATTTTGAGGGAAGGCAGTTTTTAAAACCTTCCCAACGTTTTGATCGTCCTAACCGTCAAGGAAGGGAAAGGCAGGGTAATAGATTCGAGAGAAGATTTTATCAAGTGATTTGCGAAGAGTGTAAAAAAGAATGCGAAGTGCCTTTTAAACCCAGTCAAGACCGTCCGGTATATTGCAAAGAGTGCTTTTCAAAACGCAAGGGAGGTAGCTCCTTCTCGGAGAAGTTTGATACTAGACCCAAAGAAAGAGATTTTAATTCTATGAGTCATTCAAACGAGCAACAGGGCGATGAAGGCCGCAGGTTCGATAAAAAAAAGAGTCGGTTTCCCAGACGTAAAAAAGAACGCTCTTAAGTGGCCCTAGCTAATATAATGACTTTACCAGAGCGAAGTCTTGTCTTTTTGATTGTCTTAATTTTTCTAGTCTTGTTGATTGATTGCGTAGGAGAATTTTTGAATCTGCTATGGGCACAACAGCCTTTTTTCGATATCGCTAAAATACTTTTGCCATTTTTTCTTCTCATAGCTCATTCGGCGTATCTTATTTCATTGAAGCGAAGTCTTGCCTTAATCATATTTTTTTGCTTTGTTGGATTTATCGCAGAAAGTATAGGTTTAAAAAGCGGGATTCTGTTTGGCAGCAAATACATTTATGTCGCAGGTAGTAGCCTCGTCTTTTCTAAAATCACATTATTTGATCAAAGATTATACTTATATGGTGTGCCAATTTTGGTCATTCTTTATTGGCCAATATTTGTTTATGCAGGGTATAGCATTTCTAATTCATTCCTTTTTTGGCATAATAGGCAAAAGCCTTCCTATAAGACAAAGGATATAAAACTCCTTGTTAAGATTATTGTTTTGGATATTTTGATTGTATTGGCAATAGATTTTGCATTAGACCCAGTGTTGGTACATTTTGGCAATTGGAAATGGATTAATCCAGGAGTTTATTTTGGTATTCCTGTTGGTAATTTTTTAGGCTGGGCCATTGTTACTAGTTTTTTAACAGGATCTTTTAGGATCTTCGAATATAATTTCCCAAGCGGCATAAAGATAACTAATCCGCTATTTTCCTTGTTTCCAATCATTTGTCTCTTAATTTTATTTCTTTTGGTGATTGGAGTTTCAGTGCGTGAAGGCCTATATTTATTAATCCCTGTGGTTGTAGCTACTATGCTGCCTATAATTATGGCAAATTTTTATTCCTTCTTTGTGTGGGGACAATCTAGTTGTGAGAAATTTAATTTTTCAGTTGAGAGTGCGATATAAAGATACAAAAGAAGGAGGTTATATGAAAAGGTTAGCCGTTGTTGTTTTAGTGTTGTTTGTAGTATTTCCAGCGTTGTCTTTTGCCCAAGATCAAAATGAGACAATGGATCAAGGCATGGGCAAGCAGATGCACCATAATATGAAAATGGATAAGATGGGTTGTATGAGGAACATGATGATGCAAAAGCAGATGGTTCCTTCTAGCGATGGAGGGGTAATTATCTTAGTAGGCAATAAGCTAATGAAGTATGATAAAAACTTAAATTTAGTGAAAGAGGTTGAAATAAAGATAGATATGAAACATATGCACGAGATGATGA
>JBFZAD010000012.1:0-14597 GCA_041309125.1 Candidatus Omnitrophota bacterium | reverse complement strand
ATTTTCTAAAAGGTAATCTGAACAGGAAGCAAGTTTAATCACCTTTTGGTCAAATACAATTTTACGTATCAAGAAATCAAGCCACATAGGGCCCTCAAACCACCAGTGGCCAAATAGCTCTGCATCATAGGGTGCAACTATAATAGGATTTCTATCCATTTGAGACTTTAAATGTTCAATCTGTTTTTCCCGATTAAACATAAAATTACCTGCATGAAGACCTGCCTTTTCTTTTGCCCAATCAGGCACATATGGCTCTTTATATTCGGTATTTCCTGTAACCCGGTAATATTTAAAGCCTGTATTTATTCTAAAACCACAGGAGTGAATATAGGGCTTTATATAATCATACTCAAGCTCAAAGCCTATGTCGCGATAATACTCTCTGTAGTCAGGATCTCCTGGATAACCTTCTTTAGAACTCCATACCTGCTTTGAAGACTCCCAATCTCTGGCAAAACAGGCAACTCCACTCGGACAATAAACAGGTGCATATATCCCGAATTTCGGCGGAGGTTCACCTAATAAAAGACCGTGCGAATCCACAAAAAAATATTTTACGCCTGCCTCTTTTAATACATTATCAAGGCCTGGAAAATATCCGCACTCAGGAAGCCAAAAGCCAAGCGGTTTCCTGCCGAATGTCTTTTCATAAAAATCAACTCCCAGGCTAACTTGCGCCCTTGCATCAGATGGATTTACTGAAAGCGCGGGCAGAAACCCATGCGTTGCACAAGAAGTGATAATCTCTAATAATCCTTCATCCTGAAACTTTTTAAAGGCATTGATAAGATTTTTATTATACCTGTTAACAAATAATTCCTTTGCCTCGCTTAACCTGCGATGATACATAAGCGCAAGGCCGTGAAAATGCGGCTGGTATCCTGTGCGCTCAATTTCTTTTTCTGCCAATTCCAATGATTTATTTAAATGGCGTACGTACCTATTTTGAAGCAGTGTATCTTGAAACATAGACGACAAGGTCGGAGTGATAACCAAGGTCAGGCGAAAATGTATGCCGTCATTATAAAGTCCCTCAAAGACCTTAATGAGTGGAATGTATGTCTCTGTAATTGCCTCATAAAACCAATTTTCTTCCAGGAAAAACTCCTCTTCAGGATGCCTTACAAATGGAAGGTGCGCATGTAAAACTATAGATAAATATCCTTTATGCATAGCTTGTTTAACCTATTCTATTTTTCTTGGGAATAATGAGTCTTGGTTCTTATAACTGAAGTTGCTATAGAACGTGCGAGGTCCTTTACTACAGAGATAGCCTTAAATTCTAGCGGAATCTTGCCATCTGGGAGGGCGAATCTTAAACTAAATGTACCGTCTTTTCTTAACGGGATTTTTTTATTTTCAAACCAGACCTCTGCATCTGGCTCTGTCCTTCCGTAAACAATAAGTTCTGTACCTAGTTCAAAAAAGAAATCCTTTCCCGCTTCTTTTGGGAATACGCTTGCGCCTGACTTAGAAAACTCTCTTTCACTTGCGCCAGGAAAACTCAACTCTTCTGAAGCACCTCCAAGCACCCTTCTTGCTATTTTAGGATGGCGGAAGATATTTATATCTTCAAACAATACCTTATTATCGTGGACTTTAAATATTCTATTTTGTTTTAGATTTCTTGTCTTTGCTACTTTTTGTAATAGAGGATACATCCTTGAATAGTATTCCCTGATATCGCTCTCGCTAAGGGCGTATCTTCGCTTTCCAAGGTTAGTGGCAGAACTTGCGCGCACCCTTGGCAATTTCACCTTATTTAAGAAACTCGGCGCATTGGCATTCAGTGTCTGCTCCATCCACAACTCATCGTTTTTTGAAGCAATTGAAGAACGCGGAGTTTGAATAAAGTTTGACCTGGCTAGCTTATAGAATTGACCCGAGGGAGTTCTTATGCCTAAATCTGCGCAATAAGAAACGCTATCAGACCACAAATTTATATACCAGCTCCTCGCTTGAAATCCCACCTCAATATCAAACGAGTTATTGGCATTTGAGCCATTAAAATCAATGCAAGTCACATCATACATCCTTATGATGAGCTTTGAATCTTCTATTTTTGCGTCGAGATAATTACTAGCTACATCTAAAGATTCCCTTGATATCTCCCAATATGAATAAAGCCAAGAAGGATCTTTTACTAATAACACTATTCTTGTAACACCGTATTCTGAAGGTAAGTCAATATTGTCTATGAATTGATTTGAGGATTGAGTGCTTAAGGAAGGCCTAAAAGAATTATTTTCTCTAATTCCCATAAAAATTTAGTAATATTTCTTAGTCATAAGTTTAAGAGTTGTATACCTCCAAGGCTTGGTCTGCAACCACATCCCAGGAAAAGGCAGACTCAACTGCAACCCTGCCATTTCTTCCCATCCATCGGGCATGCTCAAAGTCGGTAAATAAGGTCCCTAAGCCCCATGCAATAGAATCCGGATGAGGATAAATCTTTAACCCGTTAACATCATGCCATATAATCTCCGATGGACCACCGTTAGAACTTGCAACTACGGGCTTACCTGCGCTCCATGCCTCAAGTATTACGATTCCAAATGGCTCATTTCTGCTTGGGACACATACCACATCAGATGCCTTATAAAGATCAGTCAAACGCCAACCGTTAAGCGCCCCCAAAAATCTGGTTGCATGAGATACACCCATATGCCGCACCTTGTCCTCAAGTCCCCAGCGCATCTGTCCATCACCGGCAAATACAAACTTTGCATTTGGATAAAACCTAAGGATGTGAGGTATGGCTTCAATCAAAAGATCAGGCCCTTTCTGATATACCATTCTACCCACAAACAAAACCATAGGGTCTATTGGGCCGATTGAATACATAGACCTGACGCTTGCCGGATCTATCCAGCCGTCATAATTTCTGTAATTTACGCCGTTATAAACTATATCAACCTTCCAATCAGGAAGATTGTACATCCACATTATCTCTTTTTTTATCGCGTCAGAGACAGAGATTACCTTATCAGCACAGAAGGTACCGTGCCTCTCATGGTCTCTAATTCTACTGGAATTGCCGCCAAAGAAATTGTTGCCGCATCTTCCGTATTCTGTCGAATGTATAGTCAAGATAGAGCGCGTATTTCTACCCTCTTTTATCCAGACCATTGCATTAGAGGTCAACCAATCATGCGCATGGACTATGTCAAAATGCCCGACATAGTCTTCAGTGTGAAAAAAGCTATTAACAAAAGAACGGCACATATTGTTGACTTCAGTTATAAAGTCATTGTTAGTATCAAATGGGCAACGGTGATAATGAACGCCATGTATGCATTCATACCATGGCTGATTATGATTACCTATTCGGGTAAAAATATGGACTTCATGGCCCTTTCGTTCTAAGGCACAGGCAAGTTCCGTTACGTGATTGCCAACTCCACCAACGTAAACTGAGTAAAGTGATTCCCACGACAATAAGGCAATTCTCATAGATTAACTTACTCCTTTATTGCTTAAGGCAACTGATTCAACCGACCCTTGTTCTATTTACTATGATATTGAGATAACTGAATTCTCACTGCCCATATTATTTCTTACAGTAGTTGGACAGCTTGGATCCTTCTGCCACTGGCCATCAATGATGAATTTATACTCATATTTGCCAGGCTTTAAGTCAATCTCTTTACTCCATGTACCATTCTTAGATCTAGCTAGCTTTATACTATTCTGATCCCAAGAATTAAAATCACCTGCTAACTTTACCTCCTTTGCTGCCGGAGCCTGGAGCTGAAACTTAACACTCCTTTTTGCTACCCTACCCATACTTTTTAATGCTCCCATCGTAACACCTCCTTTTTTTATTTTCTAACCCTTTGACAGTCGTAATTTAAAAATCAGAATCCTTTTTTAGCCATCATTGCCACAAACTCAACCACTCGACAGCTATATGCCCACTCATTGTCATACCATGATATAAGCTTAAAGAAGCGTTTTTCACCCTTTAGGTTATTTTGTAATGTTGCAAGCGAATCGTAAATAGAAGAACGCTCATCATGAATAAAATCGGTTGAAACCAATTCCTCCTCATTAACGCCCAGGATTCCTTTTAGATAATCCTTGGATGCCTTTTTTAGCAGACCATCTATCTCTTCAATGGATGTGTCTTTGACAGAACGAAATGTCAGGTCAACCACAGAGACATTTGGAGTTGGAATCCTGAAAGACATGCCGGTTAATTTACCCTTTACTTGCGGCAAGACCTCTCCGACTGCCTTGGCAGCACCTGTTGTTGATGGAATTATATTTATGGCAGCTGCCCTTCCACCACGCCAGTCTTTTTTTGAAGGCCCATCAACGGTCTTTTGTGTTGCAGTATATGAATGAATAGTTGTCATAAGACCGGTTTCGATGCCAATCCCCTCTTTTAACAAAACATAGACTAAAGGAGCAAGGCAATTCGTTGTACAAGAAGCATTTGAAACAATTGTGTGTTTTTGAGGATCATAATCATTCTCATTGACACCAATGACAAAGGTCTTTACGTCACCCTTTGCAGGGGCTGTAATTAAGACTTTCTTTGCACCTGCATTTATGTGCTCTTGCGCCTTTTCAGAACTTGTAAAAAGGCCAGTTGATTCTATGACTATATCTACTCCTAGCTCTTTCCATGGAAGTTCAGAAGGATTCTTTGTTGCCATTACGCATTTGACCTTGTGGCCATTTACTACAAGCGTATCCGCATCTTCCTTAGAGGCATCACTCTTTATGGTCTTTACATCATGTTTAAACTTACCGTGTATAGAATCATACTTAAGCTGATATGCGAAATAATCTGCATCAGTTGATATATCCACAACTGCCACAACATCTAAGGCCGTCCCTAAAAGCCCTTCATCGCATAATGCCTGAAAGACCATCCTTCCAATGCGGCCAAAACCATTTATTGCTATCTTTACCATTTCTGCCTCCAATTTTTCTGTTTGTTGTAAGGGTATTTATTATAAAGGCTTTTTTAAAATTTTGCAACTAAATTTTTATTTCTTTTAAATACTTAGCACAAAGCTCCGGTGGGGTTGGAACTATATAAAAACCAGTTCCCCACTCAAATCCAGCCACCCTGGTAAGCTTAGGCATAATTTCAATATGCCAATGATAACTTAGATTATTCTTATCATATAATGGTGAAGTATGAATTATATAGTTAAATGCAGGATTTGAAAGTGTTTTTTTGAGCCTTAGTAGCACCTCTCTCAAAATCCTTGCAAGATCAAGAGTTAGTTCTTTATTATCACTTATCAAGCTAAAACATGACTTGTGTTCTTTTGGTAAAATCCACACCTCAAATGGAAATCTAGCTACAAAGGGGCATAGGGCAATAAAATTATTGTTTTGCGAGATTATCCTTTCTGCATCTTCACTCTCTTGAGCTAAAATATCACAGAATATACAGCGGCCCCTGAAATCAAAATAGCTTGCTGCACCATGCAACTCTTCGGAAACATTTTTTGGAACCATAGGAAGCGCAATGAGTTGACTATGGGGATGTTCTAAAGAAGCACCTGCAGAAGGACCATAGTTTTTAAATATCATAATATATTTGAATCTATTATCATTAGTAAGGTCTGTGTATCTTCTAACGTACATTGTTATAATAGAACTGACTTCTTGTTCTGTTAAATCGGATATGTTTTTCTCATGAGCCGGGCTATCAACTATAACCTCATGCGCGCCAATACCATTTGATAGGTCATATATCCCATCTCCTCTTCTGTCTAAATTTCCCTCAATTACTAAGGCTGGAAATTTATTAGCAACTGCCCTAACATACCAGCCTGCTGTATTGGGTTTATGCCCAAAAGGCCTTATTGAATCTATCTCAGGTGGCGTAGTCTCTTCATTTCCATAACAAAATGGGCATTTTCTAGAATTATCCCACGAATGCACTTCCTTCTCAAAATCTTCAGGCCTTGTAGGATGATCTGTATCAACTATTATCCATCTTCCAACTATTGGATCTCTTCTTAATTGAGCCATTTAAACCTCTATAGTCCTTAAAAAATTAGCTGCCTCTTCAGGAGGTGTTGGGCAGATATAGAAACCCGTTCCCCATTCAAAACCAGCTACCTTGGTGAGTCTGGGCATAATCTCAATATGCCAGTGGTAGTCTTCATTTACAGTTGTCCAATGGCCTGACTTTTGCCTCTTGAATGGAGCAGTATGAATTATGTAATTATATGCAGGGTCATTTAATCCATTTCGTAGCTTAAGCAAAACCTTCTTAATTGCACTTGCTAGGAAATTTAATTCCTCTTTCGATTGATTGACAAAATCGCAGTTATGCCTTTTTGGCAGGATCCAAACCTCAAAAGGAAACCTCGAGGCAAAAGGCACTATTGCTACAAAGCCATCTATTTCAAGTATTAATCTCTTTTTATCCTCCAACTCCTGCTTTATTAAATCACAAAAAATACATCTTTCATGAAACTCATAGTACTTGCGCGCACCAACTAACTCCTCTTTTACTCTTTTAGGGTTTACAGGAGTTGCAATTAGCTGCGATCTAGAATGCCTTACGCGGCCTGCGCCTGCTTGCCAGCCATAATTTTTAAATACTAGAACGTATTTAAAACGCTGATCTTTTTCTAGATCAGCTATTCTCTTGATATATGTATCAAAAACATTGGCAATCTGCGTTTCCGGCAGATCTGCAATATTTGCTATATGTTGTGTTGTTTCGATCACAACCTCATGCGCACCGATACCATTCATTGTATCGAATAAACCTTGCCCTTTTCTTCCAATTGAGCCTTCGATAGCCAAAAAAGGAACCTTGCTGGGCACAACCCTTACCTGCCAACCAGGGGTATTTCTTTGGCTATTATTTCTTATAGCATAGATTTCCTGAGGCGTCTGGGATTCTCTGCCTTCACAAAAAGGACACTCACCCTCATCTGGCTGAAAGGTCTCCTTTTTAAAATCATTTGGCCTTTTAGCCCTTTCAGTGGCAATAATAACCCATCTTCCAATAATTGGATCTTTTCTTAATTCAGGCATAACAGCAGTGATTATACTATAAAATTATTTTAATGCAAGGATTATTTACCTAACCTATCACCAGGCTTAATGTTATGACCTTGGATGAATTCCTTAGCCACAAGCACCTTGGACCCTTCCAGCTGGAGCTTTTTTATTAATAGATAGCCCCATTTACATCCAACCAAGATACCTTTTTCTGAAACATCGGTTATTTCTCCTGTAATAGGCAGTGAGTTTTGAGGATCTGAAACAGCGGTAGAATCTTTGACAACTACAACTTCATATATCTTTAAAAGTCTTGACTTAAAGTAAGTAAAAGAGCCGGGCCAGCCATAAAGACCTCTGACTCGATTCGCTATCTCCTGCGCACTTAAATGCCAATTGATCAAACCGTCCTGTTTTTTTAAAATAGGAGCAAGGCTTACCAATCTTTCATCCTGCTTCTCTAATTGGCATTTATCATTAACAATACTATTCAAAGAAGTTATAAGGGCATGGGATGCTAATTTGCTCAATTTATCACCCAAAGTAATTACATTATCTTCATCCTGAATATCTATTCTCGATTGATAAATTATTGGGCCGGCATCCATCTTTTCTTCCATCTTAATGATGCTTACTCCTGTCTCTTTTTCTCCATTGATAAGGGCCCAGCTAATTGGTGCAGCTCCTCTATATTTTGGCAAAATGGATGCATGGGCATTTACACAAAAAATCTTTGGAATATTTAATATACTCTTTTTTAGAATCTGGCCATAAGAAATTACAACAAAAAGGTCCGAATTTAAATCTTTAAGATATGAGAAGCTCTCCTTGCTATTGATATCTTCTGGCTGATAAATCTTTAAACCTAGACTTGTGGCAGTCTTTTTAATCTCTGTTTCGGATTTCTTCAGATGCCTTCCCTTTTTGTTGTCTGGCCTGGTGACAACGCAAACAATCTCAAAGCTGCTTTTAGCCAACAATTCTAATGAAGGAACACCGAATCCAGAACTTGAGCAAAATATTATTTTATAGGGTTTCATTTTTTATATTGGGTCAACATCAACTGTGACAATTATACCACTTAAGCCTACCTTTTTTAATGTCTTTTTAATAAATGGCGTAATCTTTGCCGGATTTTTAACCTTTAAAATAACCTGGTATCTGTAATTATCTCTCACTTTAAATGGCATATTAGGCAAAGGAGAAAAAACTTCTATATTTAAACTGGGTTTTAACTGAGTGAGTCTTTCATAAAGTTGTGTGGCTTTATTTTCTACGGATTCCTCTCTTTTACCTCTTAAATTTATGTTCAAGAAGTGGGTAAAGGGTGGAAATTTCAATGTCTTTCTAAAAGTCAATTCTTTTTCATAAAACTCGGTTATGTCTTTTGTAAGATATGAAAAGCAATAATGATCTGGCAGTCTTGTCTGAATTAGAATCTTTTTGGAACAGATATTCATAATCTTTCTTAAGAATATATGGGTAGCTTCAGATGCCCGAAAGTCAATTCTATTCAGGAAAAGGTCTGCAGAAATAACTCCAACTAAATCAAATTTAAAGTTTAATTCCTTGTGAATGATTTGGCCCGTTGAAACAAGTATATCAAATTTAGTTGAGTCGACCTCTGATTCTTTTTCAAAAAGAGACACTCTTACGTTAGGAAAAAGATTATAGAGTGAGCTTTCAAATTTTTCAGCACCTTCTCTCTCAAAGGTTATATAGCTTGTCGAACAATTAGGACAAAGCTCTTTTTTCTCAAATTCTTTATTACAGGACCTGCAGATTAATTTTTTTTGTTTGTAGTAATAGACCAAACTGTTTGAGCATCTATCACAGCGTAAAACAAACCCGCATTTCTTACAATGGCCATACGAAAAATATCCTGGCCTGTTTAAGATTAGAAGAACCTTTTCTTTTCTATCTATGAATTTACGTATATCGCTTTCAGTGACAAAATTTAAAAGCGCTGGCTTTCTGTCTTTGTAAGAGATATCAAAATGCCTGATAATTTTAATCTCTGGTTTTATAGCTTCTTGCCTATTATCTATAAGAGTATAGCTTTTCTTCTTACTCTTATAGTAAGACTCCAAAGTCGGAGTCTGGCTGAAGAATATTATCTGTGCACCCTCTATTTTTGCGCGCATCAATGCTATTTCTCTTGCATTATAGCAAGGATTTTGCTCTTGTTTTAGATTGATGCTTTCCTCATCATAAATAATAATCAATCCTAAATTGGCTAGTGGTGAAAAAATAGCAATCCTTGTTCCAATGACAATTGTTACCCGGCGATTCAGAATCTTTTCCCATTCTTCAACCTGTTCTTTCTGGGCTTGATAGCTATGGACTATCGCAGCTTCCACATTGAATCTTTTTAAGAATTCATTTATCTTTTCAATTAAACCAACCTCTGGGACAACAAAAATTATTGACTCTTTGTTCTCTAGGGCTACATCTATATACTGGACAAGAAATCCCATTTTCTTATTAAAATCAGCTGTGTCATATTTTAATAAGACTGGCTTTCGACTTTCTTTTGCCTTTTGTTGATTAATAGCAGTACTATTCTCGATATTTAATCTCCTGCCCTTTCTTAACGGCTCCGGAAGGATAGTCTCAATTGCCTCACCTCTGGTACAGCAATAATAATCACTAATCTCTCTTGAAAGCCTAAGCAGATTGGTATTTAAGATTGGACTATCATCTACTGAATTAATTATTGGCTTAATCTTTTCTATGCGGCTTTGGGAGACAATATCTAAGATAACCCCAAGTTTTTTGAACCTTCCAAAAGATACAAATACGCGTGAACCTATTTGTACCTTGTTTTCTAAGCTAGCGGGGATTAGATAATCGAATGGTCCTTCAACGGGCAGGCCCAGTACTACCTTGGCAAATTTCATCAGCTATCTCGATTAGGGTATTTTGATTTGCGAATTTTATAATATTTTCTTTTATGGTAATCATTTTTGCAGGATTGTTCTTTAATTCCAAAATCTTATTCTTGATCTTAATAGGATCTGAGATCACAAATCCAATGCCTAACTGTTGCATTAAATTGGCATTTGCAGTCTCTTGACCAGGTATTGCAGAATTAAATATCATAGCAAGCCCCTTGATCAAAGATTCAGATACGGTTAAACCACCTGGCTTTGTAATAACTATATCTGCAACGGTCATAAACTCACTTACATCATCCACAAAAGAGAAAATTCTTATTAAATTAGTTGCTCTTGACATCAGTTCATTATAAAGCCTTTTGTTTTTTCCGCATATTAATAATATCTGAACCTCTTCATCCTTAAGATGGTCTATTAAATTTTCTATAGGGCCAGCAGAAAGAGTTGCAGTAAATATGAGCACGGTAAATTTATTTGACAACAAGCCATACTTAGGGGCAACTATTTTTCTATCCTGCTTTTTATAGAAATCCGGCTCAACAGGAATACCTATAATTTTTATTAAATCATCTCTGACCTTTTTCTTGAGCAAATCACCCTTCGTAATTTCTGCCCCAACAATATATCTATCAACTGCGCTTGCCACCCAAAAGCTATGCACAATGAAATCTGTTACGATACATATTAGCCTCGTATTTAATTTATACCAGGTTTTAAGAAAGGTAACCACCTCATTAGGCATAAAATGAGTAGAAACAATAACATCAGGCTTGTAATCTAATATAAATTTATTTAAAACTTGTGTGTTAAATCTATTTACTAAATATCTAAAAGCCTTAACTACGTATGAAAACAAAGGGAAACTTGCTGTTTGAAACGACAATCTCCAGACAGTAGGAAAATGAATTACCAGATACATATAACCTTTTGAGTACAAAAATCTAAAAAAAGGATTTGTATAATCAAGGCAATCTATAATCTTTAGTTCATGCTCATTTTTATTTTTAAAATAACTGCAAATTGCTTCGGCAGCACGCCTGTGTCCAGCTCCGGCAGAAACATACATTATTAGTATTTTCATAATTTTGTTTTAGAGTTAAGTACTATATCTCTAACAGCGCTATAAAGATCCTTAGTAAAAAAATCAGGCTGTGTATCCCAGTTATCCTTATTGATGATTTTCTCTTTGCCAGTTGAAACAAGGATTGTCTTAAGTCCAGCTTTTTTCCCTGTCTTTACATCCCTTATGCTATCTCCAACAAAGAAGATCCTACTTTTATTTATTTTACCATTTTTTTTAAGATAGCTTAAGGCCTTTTTTATATTTCCAATTTTTGGCTTACGACAGCCACAGTTGTCAGAATCTTGATGAATACAATAATAAACCTTTTCAATCTTGCCATTTGCTTTAGCTATATCAATCAGCATCTTCTTAGTTATGCTATTTAAAGTCTTTAAAGAATAAAACTTCTTAGATATACCTGCTTGATTTGAGATTATAAATATCTTAAAATTAGCATCCGTCAAAAGTTTAATTGCCTTCCTTACTCTTGGCAGGAAGCGAAACTTCTTTATGCTTGTTACATATAACTCTTTGCCCGGCTCTCTGTTTATTACTCCGTCTCTGTCTAAAAAGATTATTTTCATCTCTCTCGTAGTGCGTAGTGCGTAACAATTATTTAAAATATTGCTTATTATTGCTAACCCATTCTATGAGTCTTTTTATGCCTTCGGTGACTGTAACTTTGGGTTGCCAGCCTAGTTCTTTTTTAATCTTAGCAATATCACTAATATAGACTTTTTGGTCAGAGGGACGCCAGTTAGAAAATTTGAGCTTCATTTTCTTGCCAGACAATTTCTCTAGCTCTTCGATAAATTCTAATAGCGAACGGGTATTATTTGGGCCTCCTCCGGTATTAAAAAGCTCCATCTTTTTATTGCTATGGATAAACATATCATATGCTTTGACCAAATCAGTTACATATAAGAGATCTCTGACCTGTTTCCCATCACCATAAATAGTTATAGGTTTATTAAATAAAACTGCGATTACAAACCACGCAACCCAACCTTGATCTTCAAAACCAAATTGTCTTATACCATAGATGCAAGACATTCTAAATACACATGTTCGCATACCATAAATATGGCCATATTCTTGGGCGTAAAGATCGCCCACCAATTTGGACACTCCATATGGAGTATGACCAGTTAAGTCAGTACATAGCAATTCATTTACACCTTTGATACCTTTGTAAATATATCTTTTTGCTTTTTTTAGTAGAGGTATCTCGTCGACATTCTCGCCAAACACTTTGTTTGTAGAGCAATAAACAAAGGCTGCCTTTGGATTCGCCTGCCTAAGACATTCAAGAACATTTAATGTACCAAAGGCATTTATGCTAAAGTCTTCTCTGGGCATTCTTACCGAAGATGGAACTCCCGGTTGTCCTGCGGTATGAATAACTGCATCGACGCCATCTCCTAAGGCCTTTTGAACATCTTCAACATTTCGGACATCTCCTTTTATTCTTTTTATATTTTCGTATTTTGCTAAATAATTCCAGTTAAACTCAACGGAATTCTTGTCATATCCAAATAACTTTGAACGCATTAAGTTATCTAAAACTATTACTTTATCACCTTTTTTTGCATAATATTCGGCGCAGTGACTACCAACCAATCCAGCCCCACCAGTAACTAGAACTTTCATAATTTTTATTTTCTCCTCTCTATTTTCATTTGCCTGTATTTTGCATAACTAATAATCTGATACAAGCTATCAAAAAAAGCAATCATAAAACCAATAAAACCATCCATAAAGCCTCTTTTCCCAATAAATCTCCTGAAGAACCTGTCAATTGTCCGCCAGGCTGCATGGCCCAGGCTCATATTTCTTCCTGTCGTAATCCATTTTTTTGCTTCTTGAGTAGTCTGATAATTCAGGCTATTTAAGAAATGCTCAAAATCAGGATAACCCTTATGAATTATATCACCTCTTAAATGGCCGCAATTGCCTTCGATAAATGCCCTTGGGTGGACTCCAACTTCTTCATATTTAAATTTATCTTTACGAAAGAGCCTAACTTTACCTGCTGGATACCATCCACCATGCTTTACCCAATAATCTCCTATGTAGTTTCTAAGTGGTATAGAATATGCAACAAAATCGTTATTTTTGATAGCAAGTGTAATTTCTTCTTTGAGTTCGCTTGTTACTTTTTCATCGGCATCCAGGCTCAATACCCAGTTATTCTTTGCTTGAGCATATGCCCAGTTCCTATGCCTACCCTCGATTTCCATCTTTCTAATAATAAACTTAGTGGCTAGTCTTGTTGCAATTTCTTTTGTCTTATCCGTGCTTAAATCATCAACGATTAAAATCTCATCTGCCCAATCCTTGACGCTGACTATCGCATCGGAAATATTTAACTCTTCATTCTTGGTTAAAATGACAACACTTAATAATATTTTCTGCATATTATAGGCTCTCTTTTATTGCATCAACAACGAACTTGATTTGTTCTTTTGTTATATATGGAAACATAGGCAGAGATATTATTTCATTCGCAACTTTCTCTGCAATCGGAAAATCTTTCTTTTTATACCCAAGACTTTTATACGCAGGCTGTAGATGAAGTGGTATTGGATAGTGAACCAGGCAAGAAACGCCTTTATTTTTTAGACGCTCAACTAGCCTATCTCTATTTTTTACTCTTATAGCATACACATGATAAACATGCCTAGCATAATCTTTTTCTATGGGAATCTTGACTTCTGGCATACTTCTAAAAAAGCTGCTATACAAACCAGCCGCCTGCCTTCTCAAATTGTTTAATTCATCAAGACATCTTAATTTTATCCTAAGAATAGCTGCCTGAATAGTATCAAGCCTGGCATTATAACCAATAATCTCGTGTTCGTATTTGCTAATCCTCCCACAATCCCTCAATTTGAGTAATTTTTTATATATTGACTCCTCTTTGGTTATAACCATTCCGGCATCACCATAAGCACCTAAATTCTTACTAGGATAAAAGCTGAAACATCCAACATCCCCCATAGTGCCGCATTTTTTATTTAATGGCAAATAGACACCTCCATGGGCCTGTGCAGCATCCTCAATAATAGTTATACATTTTTCTTTAGACAAGGCTAAAATTGGACTCATATCAGCTGACTGGCCATATAAGTGAACAGGAATAATTGCCTTTGTTTTTTTAGTTATACTTTTTTTTAAACACTTGATATCAATATTGTATGAATCTTCTTGAATATCGACAAAAATTATCTTGGCATCTGTATAGCTTACGGCATTTGCCGTAGCAACATATGTGTATGCCGGAACGATTACCTCGTCTCCAGGACCTATACCAAAACTTTTAAGCGACAGAAAAAGTGCATCTGTACCCGAACTTACTCCAACCGAATATTTAGAACCACAGTACCTTGCAAATTCCTTTTCAAATTCACAGACATCCCTGCCTAAAATATAATCTCCTCTTTCAAAAACACTTTTAATCGCTATGCCTAAATCTTTATGAATTTTTTTATGAATCAAAGAAAGATCTGAAAATGGGATATTAAATTTGCTTGAATTATCTTTTAATGACATAGCACTCCTTCTTTTAAATAATCGGGTAATTCTTCCAAGTCTTTTTTATATCAATATGCCTTAAGTGTTCTTTTCTTTTTGAAGTTCTAAGTATCTTA
>JBFZAD010000011.1:0-8718 GCA_041309125.1 Candidatus Omnitrophota bacterium | reverse complement strand
CGTTTTCTCTCTTCGCTAAAAAAGCTTGGGTTCCACTACAACTGAATGTATTAGCAAGCTCAAATCCAGCCTCCGCTAAAGCTGTTTTTAACTGATCAGAACTATTTTCAAATAACAAATAAGCCAGTTGAGACATTACCGCCATTAACCAAGCTGTCCTATCACTATAAGTGGCTCTTCGAATAGGAGGAGAAAGTAACTCTTTATATTTAAAATACTGGCTAATCATTTTTAATAGCACTCACAAATATTCCTACAACTTGATAATCTGATTCCTGCGCATTTTCTAAGACGATATCTTTAAAGTCAGGGTTATCTGGTGAAAGAACTATTCTTTTCTGTAAAGGCGCTCCTTCTTGGGTATTTTTTTCGCTATGATAGCGCTTAATCGTGTATCGAGCCATGGTCTCAGGATCGGAAACATTGCGAAAAGCAACAACCACAACCTTGCCTTCCCTCGTTCCTCCGCGGTCTTTATGGAATATACAATAATCCCCATCCTTGATTATCGGCTCCATTGACCTACCTTTTATCCTCATCACATACATATCCTTGCTTATCTTAGAGCCGGATGTATTCTTCCACCATCCGATAATCTCATCAGCCGATACTTCCTCTCCAAAATGAGTGGCCACAGCCTCGACAGGAAGGACGGGAAGATAATTAATATATTTCTCTTCGTCGGGAATAACGTCTGAGAAGAGTAAATCCGATTTCTTCGATTCCGCCATTCGTGCTTCTATTGCAACTTCAAATCGATCCATGAGTGTTTTAAGACCCATATTCAGCATTACTACATTGTGTGGCAACAGGGCATATTTCCAAGGCTTTCCATTATTCTGAGTTGTAAAATCGGTTGCATGTTTACAATATTCTAAAGCAGCTTGTGATTTTGCTTGCACGTCAGCAGTCTCGATGTCCATTTCTTTCTTTGTTTCAACCATATATATCTTATCTTGAGTTTCAACCACAAAATCAGGGGTATATTGCCTAGAATTATGTTTCCAATAGATATTGAATTGACTATGAGCAGGCCTGAGCCACTTTAATACATCACCATCATTCTCCAATATAATTGCAAAATCCTTCTCTGTCTTTGAATCAAATTTATACAATGTATGGCAAGCCTTCTGGAATCCGCTAAAAACCTTGGTAGGTATCGAATTCGTTGGAGTGATAGTCTCGGTATAATGATGAATCTTGTCTTTCGTGTATTTTGAGAAATTATGCTCTTCGATTTTTGTAAACGGTTTTACGATTGGCTTTTCGAATTCCGCCGCTTCAAAATAGAAATGCTCCATAAGCTGAGCATGAATATACTGGCCAATTTCACGTTTATGATACTGCACCACATTGATTAACTTCTCGTTATCCAGATAGGTCTTGAATTTATCTATGGCTTGATTAGCTAACTTAAAAAGAAGGTCTGAATGCTTGTCATACTCGACCTCAGGAGCATTAATAAGCTCGTTGACAATTATCCTTTCAGGATGATCTATTACAATCTTCCCGCCCCCGATAATCGTGTCATAGGCATTATCTTGTTCCCGAAGCTTTTTGATTAAAATTTCATCCGATACAGGCTGAAAGTTTAGCCTACCGACATCAAGGTTGAAATCTTTAAATCCAGAGCGCACCTTGTCGCTTTGCTGAATGATAACGCGCGGAATCTCGATTACATTCTTCACAAAACTGTTTACGATAGTCTCATAAACATCCTCTATCTGCTTAATCATATCCTGGGCGAACAAATCAAGCTGTGGCGCACTTTGAATTTTTTCCTTTATCTTCTGAAGAGCGATGTCTTTTATCTCACTGTTATTAAGCTGATTAATACTCGTAACCGCATTGCTGAGTTCTGGCAATATTTCAACAATCGCCTCTCTTGCTTTATTATTAATTATTGCTTGTTGTTTCTCCTCTGGCTTAGCTATCTCCTGTATCCGCTTATCTTCCTGGGCTATTTCTTGCGCTAAGCTCGATGTCGACGTAAGCACTTCTTTGGGCTGGCTTAAATCTTCCGCATCAATTTCTATGATATTTTCTCGTCGAATAATCGAGCCGGGCTTATTTGCCTCATCAATAATCTCCTGAAATTTATCATGCGCTACTATAGTAAGTTTATCCGCTTTATCAGCTCCCGTACGTTTTCCATATGGAAGCCTTAGCCCCCTACCGATGGTCTGTTCCCGCAGAGTCATCGATGCAGCCGTCCGAAGAGGAATAATCGTATAAAGGTTAGTTACGTCCCAGCCTTCTTTGAGCATATTGACATGAATAACAATTTCTATTTTGTTGTTAGGATCTTCTAGCAATAATAACTGCGCTATATTCTCGTCCTTTTCTTCACCCCTTTGATTGGAATGAATCTCCATTACTTTATCCGCATAATACCCATCGAAAAACGCTTTAGAGCAGATTAACTCCTTAAGTTTTCCGGCATGCGTTGTATCCTTGGCTACAACCAGAACAAAAGGCTTAACTAAATGAGTTTTGCTATCCCTCGCATAAATATCTAGAGCAACCTTGGTGTCTTCGTGAATACGGACGCCATCTTCTAATTTGAGACGATCAAGGTCATCAACAGAGTAATGGCTGGGGTCAAAATTCTTGCGCGTAGCTACTGCTGGTTCTTTTACAAAACCATCTATAATCGCCTTTGATAAAGAATACTCATAAACTACATTCTTGAACTTTATGGCTCCTCCAGCGCGTTCCACCTGCGGAGTTGCGGTAAGCTCCAATCCCAATATCGGATTTAGCTCATTAATGACCTGCATCCCTCTATCTGCGCGGTAGTGATGCGATTCATCCATCAGCAAAACCAAATCTTTAAGATTCGAAAGATAATTAAAGTACGAATCTCCTATGTATTCTGATAGCCTCTTTATACGGGCAACATTATCCCCGCGAGTCTCAGCGTTGATTTTTGATATATTAAAAACGTTAATATGCACTTCGGATTCAAATATCGTTAATTGGCGGGCTTCATGATAATTTTCTCCTGTAATAACCCTGGGCCGATTATTTACAAATTCGCCTATGCCTTGAAACACATATTTGGGATGAGCAGGGTTAGAAAAATCTGTAATCAGTTTGTTGTAGATTGTCAAATTGGGAGCCAAGACAAAGAAATTTTTAATTCCCTTTTCAAGATACAAATAGGCAATAAATGCTCCCATGAGCCTTGTTTTACCGACACCTGTAGCTATTGAAAAACAAATAGATGGGAAATCTCTTTCAAAATCAGAGCAAGTTGGATAAGCGCTCTTAACCTTTTGAAGCTCCTCATAAATGTTGACGTTTTTTTGTAATAGTAATTTATCCGCAAGATCAACCAAGATATTCAAACTCTCTGTCTGCGGAGGACGTAAACTTAAGCGATTTTTTATCGAGTTAGCTATTTTATTCATCGTCGTCATTTGTATCAGGTAAATTTATAATATTCAGGTTATAATTATCTTTCCCGAATTCACATCGTCCCAATATTACCTGGGGTATTTTTTTCACAGTAATTTGAGGATATTTCTTATCGCAATCCTTTTGGTAAGATTTTGTACAAATAAGAAGGCTTTCACCATTTTTCATCTCTTCATTTATCTTATTAAGAAGCTCTACTGTAACAAATTGCGTAGTAGTAAATATAAAATCCTTTTCTGTTGATTGCCCTTGTTTCCAATAAATTTGTTCATCTGGACAATACTTATATCCTTCGTGTTTCGCCATGGCAGCAGCTAACATATTAGCATTGTACTTTTCTTCAATTATCCAATTATCATATTTATCCTTCTTGAGAAGACTTGGGGCAAGAGAATAAAATTTATAGCCACCACCTCCTTGCCATCCGACTTCCTTTGAAATCCCACCAACGTCTTCTCCTTTACATACTTTTTTTAAGCGTGGGATACAATGAGAATAACAATGGTCTCCTAATTCAATACCAATCCATTGTCTACCCATCTTATGAGCAACGGAAGCCGTTGTGCCTGACCCAAGGAATGAATCGAGAACTATATCATTAGAATCTGATGCAATGAGAAGCGCTCTTTTCACCAAATTTTCTGGTTTAGGAGTAGCAAAAATTTCTTTTGAATTAACCTCCATAACCTCCCTCTTGGCAGAAGTATTATCGCCAACCTCACTTCGAAGCCAGATCGTTGTGATGCCAACTCCCTCTTGAACTTCAGAAAGGAATCGTTTTAGCATTGGCTTTCCTTGGCCATCTTTACCAAAATACAATCTATGGTCTTTTAGCATTTCCTTATATTTATGATCTCTCACAAGCCAACAGCGTCCATTCGCTGGCTGAACTTTTATACCGGCAGGTGTAATAATTTCATAAATATTTTCGCTCACACCTGTCTTGGCATATTGTGCACCTCTTTGACCACCAGTTAAACTAATCGTAAAGTCACCGGGTGTCCATGGCCCCCTTCCGTAACATTTTCCCTTCGTATCTACACCATCAAATTCATCTGATTTGTTATATGTTTCATTTTGCTCATCTGTTCTTGGTAGTCGATTGGGACGCCAAATAGATTTGTCTTTTGCATAAACTAAAATGTGGTCATGATTATCTGAAAACCATATCGCATTGGCCTGAGGAGAAGACTTTTTCTGCCATATTACATTTCCGATAAAATTGCTCCTTCCAAAAACTTCATCACATAGAACTTTTAAGTAATGACTCTCATTATCATCAATAGTAATCCATAAACTTCCTTTATCGGAAAGTAAGCTTTTAAACAATTCTAACCTCGGCCTCATCAGAGAGAGCCACAACGAATGCTCTACACCATCATCGTAATGCTCAAATGCGCTTCCAGTATTATATGGAGGATCAATAAATATACACCTGATCCTATTCGCAAAATCTTGCTCTAAAGCCTTTAAAGCTAGAAGATTGTCTCCATGGATAAGCATGTTTTTAGCATTCTTATCTCCGTAGGATTTGTCAGGATTTTCGACTAAGATTCGGGGTTCAAGCTTTATTTGCTCCTCTTTTCCAACCCAAGAGAGCTCAAGTTTTTGTCGTTTTCCGTTCATGGGACTCCTTAATTTTCAAATAATTTTCCAGCGTATAGAAAAAAGTTCTTTAGTGTAAGTTTTCTGTTTAAGCTGTGCCTCAACACGCTGGATAAGTTCTTCTTTTCGATTATCCACCTCATCCTGCGCATCATAAAGCTTCTTTCTCATCTCATTACGCTTCTTTTCCATATCTTTGATTCTGCGCTGTTCTTTCACCTTTTCTTCCAAATTCAAAATCTTTTTTGCGTTTGTTTTCGATGACTTAATGTCGATATCTAGTTTCTTCAAATCCAGCTCGAGGGCTTTCTTCATATCATCCGCCCATTTATCGAGCTTATCGACTTCATTATCAAAGAATTCGCTATTACGCTCAGCGCTGCGAGTTGTGATGAGATTTATAATTTCTTGCTCCAAAATATTGAGTTTTGATTTATCTTCGCCTTGAATACTGGATACGCCCTTTATCTCAGCATTAAGGGAAAATAGTTTTTTAGCAATATCCTGCTCAATCACATCTCCCTTGCTATCTAGAACAGACAAAATAACATGATCTTCCCCCTCTAAAGACTCGAGCGTAAAATTACTCGCCTTCAAAATCCCACTCTTTCCAACAAGCGGTCTTAATACAGAAACAATGGTTGGATTATTAGAGTAATCAAAAATCACTTCCAACTCGTCAGCAGGTTGTTCTTTAACTACATTTAGAATTCGTTGTGCCAAAGGATGCCCTGGACGGTAAATATGAGAGTCTTCAATATTCTTGCCTATCCGATAAGGCCCAGGATGAATATTTTCCTCAGGAAAAGGATTTGTTTTAAGCATGAAGGAATATTCGTGTTCGGAGAAATCGGCATTATCCTTAAGGAAATAGCATGTTGTATCCCATAGCCATCGCTCATATATATCAAGATATTGCTGACTTTCTCGTATGTTGATTCTTAGTTTTTCGTGAACTTCTGCGTCAAAATTCTCAAGCAACTTTTGCCGGGTATCACGTAAATTATTCTTGATACTTTCATCCATCTCGTTTTGAAGAGTATCAAATGCCGCATTAATTTCATCTTCTGAACGGCATGTTTGGTAAATAGCGGCTATTCTCTTTTCAAAATCAACTCCTGATTCAATGCTTCCCAAGACCTCATCGCTTGCCCCGAAAACACCCTTAAAAAGGTTGAATTTCTGATCTAAAAGCTCATAGACCCTTTGATCTGCCGCATTCTTACGATTAACAAAGTTTATGACCACCACATCGTATTTCTGCCCGTATCTATGGCATCTGCCAATCCTTTGCTCAATACGCTGAGGATTCCACGGCAAGTCATAATTAATCAAAAGCGAACAGAATTGAAGATTGACACCTTCCGCCCCAGCCTCGGTAGCAATCATTATCTCAGCTTCATCTTTGAAATAATCTATAATAGCCGCACGCTTATCGGCGGTTTTAGAACCAGTGACCTTATCAGTATCTCTGTGCTTTTTGAACCAATCCTCATATATGCTCTTTGATTTGTCATCATTGTTTGAGCCATTAAAAAGAACTATTTTGTTGTCATACCCGTTCTCGGAAAGAAGTCGCAAAAGGTAATCTTGTGTGATTCTGGATTCAGTGAATATGATTGCTTTTCTTTTGGCCCCCAATTCCGCAGCCATTTCAAAACCTTTACGTAGAGCTATGAGCAAGGCTTCCCCTTTAGAATTTTTCCAGATTTTCTTGGCTAAGTCGCGGTTTTTCTCAAGGTCTGCCTTTTCCTGTTTCATTAACGCGATGTCTTCTTTGGTGTAGACAACCTTTTCTTTCGCTTTTTCATCTTCATCCGCTTCCTCTTCTTCACTGCTCCATTCATCTTGGCGTTCATCGTAATTCTCAACATCCTCTTCAAGACCCTGTATACCCGTTTCCTCTTCAAGTAACTGTTTTTCCGCCTCCTCAATGAGTTTACTCAATCTATATACAAGACTATTAAGCGTGCTCGCAATAGCAAACGAAGAAGATGCCAACAATTTGCGAAGAATCAGCGTAATCAGTTGGCGTTGACTGGAAGGCAAAGCAAACAAAACAGGCCGCTGAAGATATTCGGACATTCTGTTATATAGCTCAATCTCCTGTTCCGTTGGAATATAATCTTGGGTAAGAGGTATGCGTTTAGTATATTTGATATATTCCAACACTTGTCGTCGTAAGGTTCGAGTACAAACGGGCTTGAGACGATTACGCAACTCAGTAAACATTTCTTGCTTAGGCTCAACCAAACCAAGCTCACTTTCAAAAATATCTTGTTCTCTTGAGACCCGCGAATAATTGACCTTGAAGCTCGTTAGATCACCAAAGACATGCTCATCAATGACACTAACAAGGCCATATAATTCCAGAAGAGAATTCTGAAGAGGTGTCGCTGTAAGAAGTATTTTGGGGACTTCGATCAATGTGTTTTTTATCTCACGCGCTATTTTATTGCTTGTTTTGTAAACATTTCTAAGATGATGTGCCTCGTCAATAACTGCTAAATCCCATTTTACTGGTTTAATGTAAGATGATTTAGACCGAGCAAAATGGTATGAACAAATAACGATAACATCTTCTTGCTCAAATGGATTTAGATTGCCCCCCTTGATGTATTGATTGAATGATTTTGCCTCAAGAATAATAGAGGGAATAAAAAACTTTTCCTGAAGTTCGGCATTCCATTGTTTGCGTAAATTTGCTGGGACTATAAGCAGTATCTTTCTTTTCCTTTCCGCCCACTTCTGAGAAAGGACAAGTCCGGCCTCAATAGTTTTCCCAAGCCCCACTTCGTCAGCTAAAAGCGCTCCTTTTGAGAGTGGAGACCGAAAAGCAAAAAGAGCGGCTTCGATCTGATGCGGATTGAGATCAACCTGGGCATTAGAAAGCGTTGAAGACAACTTTTCTAAGCTATCCGATGCACATCTTTTAGTTAATTCGTATGCAAAATATTTTGCGTGATACTGCGTGATCACAATATTTCCTTTTCCCCTAAAAAACCTATTGCCTCGTAGGCCATGACTAATTATCCCAATCGTTATTCTTATCCTTCTTATCAAAATTTTGCAAAAAATTCTCTACCGCAAATATTTCCTTTTCAGCTAATTTGCTTGTATCAATCTTTTCTAAACGCTCTTTAGCTTTATCAAGGTCGATAAAATCTTTAAGATTCTTATAACTAACGCGCCACTTTGTTTTCGCCACATAATCCTCTGAGCCGTAGCTGTGGCTTTTGGATAAAAATGCCATCACAAGGTCAACAAGGCCATTATCCGTTGAAGCAAGCTGAGAAGCAAATTGCTTAGCCTCCTTTTCGCCTCCCCACCTTATCCAGTCATATAAAATACCGGCTAATCTTGGATGCTTATCCAACTTTCCCTCTTTGCAAAATTTCTTAATCTTTTCCACACATAATTTTTTATACTCCTCAATCTCTGACTCTAAAATTAGCCTTTCATAATCCGACTTCTTCTCTATGCCCTGTATTTCAATAGTAACCTTCATAACACAACCAAAGAGGCCCTCCGAATTCTTTATGGCTTCTTTTAGAACAGAGCTTCTTTTTGCCTTATCATCAATTCTCTTAAGGAAGTGGTAGATTATTCTTGAAATATGCATATCTGAGCCGATATCAAAGAATCCTGCGCTCTCCTCAGGCAATCTATCAGAGATATCAAATAAAGGGATAA
>JBFZAD010000010.1:0-2834 GCA_041309125.1 Candidatus Omnitrophota bacterium | reverse complement strand
GAGCCATATCAAGCCAATAGAAAACAGGATGGCCTAAATATTTCATCAGACAAGATCAAGGGCAATCTCATAGCTTCAGCCATAGCAACGGCTAAGATGAGCGTATCTAAACCCATTGCGTTAGATGCTAAAGCTAAGGCAAAAAAAAGTATATTAGTTTTCTTGCCCGTCTTTAAAGAGGGGCCTCTTGAGCCAACAGGCTTAGACGGATATAGCCTTATCGATGGCTTTATTTCAGGTTTTATAGATTTGGATATTTTGTTTAGCGACCTCTTAGAAAAAGTCAATACAGCCAATAACAAGGTTTCCCTTTTAGACGTTACAGATCCTGCTGTTGTTTTGCAAATAGCTGGAGATACAACATCCGAATTCAAAGAATTAGATGGCAAGAAGAAGGATAAAAAGACTTTCTATGCCAGTAAACTTATTCCTTTTGGTGGACGAAGCTGGCTGTTATATCTTGAGTCAAAATATACCTATCCTCCAGGATATTTATTGCGTTATTATTCTTTATTTATCTTCCTTGTGATTTTCTTTGGTGCGCTTTCAGTGCTTATTTTTATTATTTTCAGGCGCAGCAATAAACAATCGCAATTATTAGAGCAGCATATGAAGGAATTAAAAGATATAAATGATAAATTAAAAGGGGCAATAACTACTCAGGCAAAATTCTCATCAACTGTATCTCATGAGCTTAAGACCCCGCTTGCGGCAATTAAGACGGCTATTGACGTGATACTTAAGAATGAAGAGGCAAAATTAAGCGAGGATACGAAGAATTTCTTATCCAAGGCAAAAACTAATGCCGAAAGACTATCTAGGCTTATCGCCGATATACTTGATCTTTCTAAGCTAGAGGCCGGAAGGTCGCCCATTAAGATAAAGTCTGCAAACCTCAATACGCTTATAAAAGATGTAATAGCCGTACAATTGCCAGTAGCACAATCGCAAGGGCTATACCTTAATACAGATCTGCAGGAAGATTTGCCGCTCGTAGAGATTGATGAAGATAAGATAGACCAGGTTATTAATAATGTAATAAGTAATGCCATAAAATTTACAGAAACCGGCGGCATAACCGTGACTACCAAGACAAACATTGTGCATAATTACGTAGAAGTCTGCGTAAAAGACACAGGTAAAGGTATTAATCAGGCAGATATCGCAAAGATTTTTAATAAGTTTTATCAGCTTGAGTCAGGGGCGGATGTTAAAAAAGGCGGTACTGGGTTAGGTCTTGCAATCTGTAAAGAAGTCATAGCGCAGCATAGAGGAAAGATATGGGTTGAGTCAGAGCCTGGGAAAGGGAGTTCTTTTTACTTCAGGTTGCGTATTAATTTTAATAAGCTTGCCCTGGGAGAAACTGACAAACGGACAATTTTATTGATTGATGACGAAAAAGATCTTGTTGAGATGATTGAATTTCAGCTTAAAAATGAGGGATATATTGTTAGCGTTGCCTTTGATGGACAGGAAGGTTTAAATAAATTGGATAAAACTAAACCAGATCTCATTATTCTTGATATCAATCTCCCAAAGATTGGAGGCATCGAGTTTTATAAAAGAATTTGCCTAAAAGACGGCAGGCCTAAATATCCAATATTAGTAATGACTGCAAGGGCAAACCTCGAGAGTGTTTTTAAGGATTTACATGTAGATGGCTTTATATCAAAGCCTTTTGAGATAGATATCTTACTTTCGCAGATAAGAGATATATTGGATAAAAGGAATAATCCCGTAGTTTATATTTTTGACAATGAAGAAAATGAAAGGATAAGAGGTATTATTGAAGCCTTAAAGGAGAATAGATACGATGCTGTTTTTATAAAAAATATAGAGGCGCTAAAGGAAGCAATACAGGTTAACAGGCCAGACTACGTTTTTATGGAATATATGCATCATGAAGATTCAGGCGAAAATCAGATAAAAAAGATTCGCGAGTCTCTAAGTAAAGTACAACTAGAATCATATATAAAAGTTAAGATTCCCATTATTGTCTATTCGCATACGGGTTTTGAGGGATACGCCAAAAAAAGCACAGATGCAGGCGCAGATATGTATATAGGAAAGCCCAAAGACTACAATGACTTTTTAGCTGCTCTTCAAAAATATCAGACACAAACACCCAGAATCAGTTAAAATAATCCACCTTTAACCCATCCACCGCGTAGGTGTCCACGAACGGACACCGCGTAGGTGGGTGGGTTATGCTTTTTATTTTGCCTTGTATTTTGCCTATAGACGTGATAATATATAGTCCCTTCCGGATATAAACTAACCTTAATATTAATAATCACAAGGAGGCGTAACGAGATGATTACATTTGAAGAATTTAAAAAGCTAGAAATAAAAGTAGCTGAAATTAAAGAGGTTGTAGAACATCCAAATGCAGACAAGCTCTATGTTATAACCATTGATTTAGGTAATGAAACCCGCCAAATTGTAGCCGGGATAAGGACAAGCTATAAAAAAGAGGATTTGGTTGGCAGGCAGATCGCAGTTGTTGCTAATTTAGCACCGGCTGTATTAAGGGGGGTAGAAAGTAATGGCATGTTATTAGCTGCATCCGATGAAAATGGAATATCTATTTTGCAGCCTGACAGGAAATTAACCCTTGGAAGCATAATTAAATGAGCGTTATTACAAAATCACTACAATTATCAACAAAAGGCAATACTGATATAATTAATATCACTGATCAGATTGAGCGCGAGCTACAAAATATAAAATTAAAAGATGGCATAGTATGCGTTAGTGTCCCTGGTTCAACAGGAGGGATAACTACCTGTGAGTATGAACCTGGTTTAATCAAAGATTTAAAAGAATTATTTGAT
>JBFZAD010000009.1:0-7767 GCA_041309125.1 Candidatus Omnitrophota bacterium | reverse complement strand
TGCTATATGACAAAGAAAAAATTCCATTAATAAAGGGGAATCTTGTTCAGCTGCAAGAGGTGTTTTTCAATCTCTTTGACAATGCATATGATGCAATGAAAGAGAGAAAGGATACATTTAATGAACCTGAATATAACTACACTATCCAGATTAGCGCCTTGGGGCTAGAGGATGGCTTCATAAGGATTCACTTCCAAGATAATGGAATAGGCGTTAAAGATGAAGATAAAGAAAAGATGTTTACGCCATTTTTTACAACAAAGGTCTCATCCAGAAAAGGCACAGGCCTTGGCCTTTATGTCATCAAAAAGATTATTGCCCAGAATCACGAGGGAAGGATCAACATCGAATCGCAGTATAAGAGCGGGACTAAGTTCACTATCGAGTTACCGATTGCAAAGTAAGTTAGGAGTTGGGAGTTAGGAGTTCGGAGTATATGGATGAAAAGAATAGTTTATTTAATTTTGAAAACCTGAATGTATACAAAAAATCTTTAAATTTTGTAAATATTATATATGATATTACGGCAAAATTTCCAAAGGAAGAGAGATTTATTCTTATTGACCAATTTCGAAGAGCAGCGATTTCCATCAGTCTCAATATTGCAGAAGGCTATGGAGCTAGCAAGTTGGAATTTAAAAGATACCTTAATATAGCAAAGGCTTCTATTAGAGAATGTATTGCGCTTATTACACTATCGAAGTTAAGAGGATACGTTGATAATTCTCAAGAAAAGGACCTAAGAAATTATTGTGTCGAGCTTTCTAAGATGTTAGCGGGTTTAATTAATTCATTAAAATAGCTTTTTACTCCCGACTCCAAACTCCTAACTCCAAACTAAGGAGAAATATATGTCAAAGAAGATTTTGATAGTTGACGACGAAGTCGATGTATGCGAATTCATGCAGAATTTCTTTCGCAAGAGAAAATACGAAGTGCTGATATGCCATAATGGCAATGACGCACTCAATATGTTCACTTCAAATAATCCGGATTTAGTCCTGCTGGATATTAAGATGGAGGGCCTAGATGGGCTTCAAGTCCTTGAGCTTTTAAAAAAGCAGAAATCAGATGTAAAGGTTATTATGGTCAGCGGCACAGAAAACTCAGGCGCAGTGGAACACGCAAAGCAATTAGGCGCCCTTGATTTTATTCACAAACCGCTTAAGTTAGAAGAGATTGAAAAAGTAGTCTTAGGTATACTTAACAAACCCTAAATTTCTATGGAATCAACACCTAACATTATAAATGGTTTCAAGCTAGATTATAAGCGTGAATTAGAGCGCGCAGCAAAAAGCATGATACTGGTGCACAAGCCAGAGACCCTGATTAAGCTTATTGCTAGAATCATAATACAAAAGGTGCATGTTACACATGCAGGGATACTTCTTTTTGATAAACAAAAGGATACCTATGTCTTTACTGTATCTAAAGGAGCCAGAGGCCTTAAAATACCTTCTGGCCTGATAAGACTTGATAAGGATACACCCCTTATAACATTTTTTGCAAATAATAAAGATAGGAGAATACCTAATAAAGGCTCACTAACTTTGAGTTACCTTGAATCATTGACAAAAAACACAAGCCTAATTGATTTGGTAGATAAATTTGAGAAGATAAAACTCCAGATGCAGGATCTTGAGGCAGAGGCCTGCATACCGACTTTTTTCCAAAATGAATTAATAGGAGTTCTGGTATTAGGACAAAAGGCCACAAATGGAGATTTTACGCAGGAGGAATTAGACTTTTTCCAAGCCCTTTCTTCAGATGTAGCCATGGCAATAAGAAATGCCCAGCTATTCGAAGACCTAAAGGCATACGCAGAAAAAGAGCATCAGTTGTTTCTTGATACGGTAATTGCACTTTCTACTGCCATAGATGAAAAAGACCACTATACACACGGCCATACACAGAGGGCTATTGATTTCAGCATGATGATAGCAGAGTGCCTCAATAGAAAAAATGTCTCAAATTTTGATAGTACATTCTTTGAAAACTTGAAAGTAGCAAGCCTATTGCACGATATAGGAAAGATTGGTATTCCAGAAGCAATCCTGAATAAGCCCGGTAAGCTCACTAATGAAGAATTCGAGATTATAAAACAGCATTCAACAAAAGGAGCTCATATACTGGAGCCACTTAAAGGCACTCTAAAAGAGGCATATCTAGGTATCAAGCACCATCATGAAAGATATGATGGCAAAGGCTATCCTGATGGGTTAAAGGGCGATGAGATTCCAATAATAGCTGCAATAATAAGCGTATCAGATGCATTTGATGCAATGACTTCAGACAGGCCATATCGTAAAGCACTCTCAAACAAAGAGGCAGTTGAGGAGTTACGTAAGAACATCGGTACCCAATTTCACCCAATCGTCGTAAACTGCCTTATCGAATTGCTAGATCAAGGAAGGATTTAGGTTGATGAGACCCAAACGTATCTTATTATTGCACATTTCGAAGGTTTCCGGCCATAAACAGGCAACAATTGCCATTGAAAATGCTATTAAGGAGCTTGCACCTAGTGCAGAGGTAATGAATATCAATGCCTTTAATTACACCAATCCTATCTCTGAAAAGATTATTAACGGATTGTATCTTGGAGTATTAAAAAGAGCTCCTGCAGTATGGGACTATCTCTATGATAACCCTAGAATTGTCAAAGCTGCTACACGCTTTAAAAACAGGATACACACCCACAATTCTCCAAAATTAAAAAGGCTATATGATTCTTTTAAGCCGGATGTAATTGTCTGTTCCCAGGCTTTCCCTTGCGGTATGGTCAGCGACTTTAAGAATGCATATAACATAAATGTGCCTTTAGTGGCTGTATTGACTGACTATGTTCCGCACTCTTTCTGGCTTTATGATAATGTCAATTACTATATCTGCCCTGATTCAGAGACTAAACAAAAGTTAATTGCAAAGGGCATAAGCGAAAAAAAGATAAAAATCTACGGCATTCCTATTGATCCAAAGTTCAATAAACTTGGTAACAGAGAAGCTATATGCTCAAAATTAGGACTTGATATAAGAAAACCTAAGGCATTAATAATGGGAGGAGGCCATGGCTTAGGGCCCATAAAGACTATTGTTAGATCGATTGATAGAATAAAGATAGATCTCGATATGCTTGTTGTCTGCGGCGTAAATAAAAAGTTGCTCAAGTGGCTCTTTAGAAAATCAAAGAGAGCCAAAAAAAAGATCTTACCGTTTGGTTTTGTAGATAATATTGAACAATTAATGAGTATTTCAAATGTAATTCTTACCAAGCCCGGAGGTATTACTACTGCAGAGGCCCTGGCTATGAATCTGCCAATGATCATAGTAAACCCATTGCCTGGGCAAGAATATCATAATACCCAATTTTTGTTAAAGCTGGGTACAGCAGTTTTAGTTGATAAGCCAAGAGAAACCGGAAAGGCTTTAGAATCTTTGCTTAACCACCCAAATGAACTTACAAGGTTAAAAGAAACAATCAAAAAAATCGCCACCCCAAATAGCTCATTGGATATAGCAAGGCTCTTACTTAGTCTATAATATTATGGGTAACTACTACGCGTATAGAATCGGAGTATTTTTGGCAATGCATTTGCCTTTGAAGTTCTGCTATTTTGCTTCAGCAATTATTTCTTCAATACAATATCTGGTATGCTTCAATGACAGAAGGATAGTAAAAGATAATTTCAAGATCGTTTTTCCTGAAAAAAATAATTGGCAGATCCGCTTGATTAGCTGGCGCTCATATATTAATTTTGGAAAATACCTGGTTGATTTTTTTAGATTTGATATGATCGATAAAGATTTTATAGAGAAGAAATTAGAAATTGTCGGAATGGACTATGTAAAAGATACTATAAAAAAAGGCACGGGTGTAGTTGTCGTTACTGCCCATATTGGCAACTGGGAATTTGGAGGTGTCAGTATGGGGCTTTTAGGCTATCCATTTATGGCAATTGCCTTTCCGCATAAGGATGAGAGAGTTAATAGCTTTTTTAACCATCAAAGGACCAGTAAGGGTGTAAAGATAGTTCAGACAGGTAACGCTGCCTTTGAATGCCTGCGAGGCCTTAAGAAAAACGGGATAGTTGCAATATTAGGTGACAGGGACTTTACAAATGCAAGCCTAATGGTAGACTTTTTCGGCAAGATAAGCCCTATGCCCAGGGGCCCGGCTGCCTTTTCTATTAGAAGTTCAGCTCCAATTATTGTTGGCTTTTGCGTGAGGTTAAAGGGAAATAACTACAGGCTTATATTTGAAAAACCCATTGAATACACTCCAACCCATGACAAGGAAAAAGACCTGCATATCCTGACAAAAAAATATTTAGTTGTCATTGAAGAGTATGTCCGTAAGTACCCGGAGCAGTGGTATATGTTTAAGCCATTCTGGGAGCCCCTGGATGAAAAGATGCTTAAGGCAAATCCAAATTAACCCCTATGAAGGTCTGCGTAGTAATCCCAACATATAACGAATCAAAGACTATAGGCAATCTCGTAAAAGAAGTTATTAAAAAGGGCTATGATACTGTAGTTATAGACGATGGCTCAAAGGATGCCAGTGCCCATTTAGCAAAAAAGGCAGGAGCCTATGTTTTGCAAAACAAAAAGAATCTTGGTAAGGGATTGGCGCTAAGAGTCGGATTTAAATATTGCATAGATCAGGATTATGATGCAATTGTTACCATGGATGCCGATAATCAGCATCACCCTGAAGACATAATAAAGCTTATAGATGCAGCAAAAGAAAAAGATACGGGAATAGTTGTCGGAAACAGGATGTTCTATTCCAAAGGAATGCCTCTAGTGAGATGGCTTACGAATAAAACCATGTCATTGATTATATCGCTTGCATGTAAACAACTCATACCTGACAGCCAATGCGGCTTCAGGCTCATTAAAAAAGATATCCTTAAAGATATAAACCTCAAGACAAAGAAATTTGAAATCGAATCTGAATTATTAATAAAGGCGGCAAAGCTAAGGTATAAAATTAAATCTACCCCGATAAAAACTATATATGAAGGTCAAAAAAGCCAGATTAATCCTTTTGTAGATACATTTAGGTTTATTAAATATATTATTGCGGAATCCTTTGAAAAGTAAAGACAGGGACCGACTATGGATTTTGAGGCATTGAGAAAAGAGATGGTAGAACAGCAGCTTATTGCAAGGGGCATCCTTGACAAAAGAGTATTGGATGCATTTTATAAAGTACCAAGGCATGAATTTATCCCTGATGATGTAAGAAAATCCAGCTATGCAGATTATCCTCTTTCAATAGGTATGGGTCAAACCATATCCCAGCCATATATGGTAGCAATTATGACAGAGCTATTGGGATTAGAGGGAGATGAAAAGGTCTTAGAAATAGGAACAGGCTCTGGCTATCAGGCAGCTATTCTTTCAATGCTTTGCAAAGATGTGTTTTCTATTGAAAGGCATGAGGCATTAGCAACAAAGACAAAAGAGACCATTGAAAGATTGGGATATAGAAATGTCTTCATAAAAATTGGCGATGGCACTCAAGGATGGAAGGAAAACTCTCCATTTGACAGGATTATTATAACTGCAGCAGCTAGCAAGGTCCCAGAACCCTTGTTAGAGCAATTAAATGATCCTGGAAAGCTCATAATACCTATAGGTTCAGGCTTTTCTCAAATATTGACCGTATTGGATAAGAAGAATAAAAGAATAGAAACCTCTCAAAGTTGCGGCTGCGTATTCGTCCCCCTAATCGGCAAACACTCATAACTTAACATTTTCTGCATTGCACAAAATGTTAAGTTATGGAAAGAAAATGAAAATTTTTAAGATTTATTTAATATTTTTGCTTAGTATTTTAGTAGGCAAGGAGGCATACTGCCAGAGCCCTAAAAGGATAATATCACTTTCTCCGGCTACGACTGAGGTGCTTTTTGCGTTTGGCCTAGAACAAGAGATAGTAGCTGTAACTACATTTTGCAACTACCCAGAAAAGGCCCTTTCAAAGGAAAAGATAGGTGCTTTTAGCTCTCCTAATATTGAAAAGATCATATTGCTCTCACCAGATTATATATTTGCCTCAGGCATAGAGCAGATGCCTGTAGTTAGCAGGCTAAGAAAGCTAAACTTTAATGTCTATGTATACGAGCCAAAAAATCTCAATGAAATGTTTAACGGAATGCTAGAAATAGGTAAGTTAACCAATAGAACAAAAGAGGCACAAAATTTAGTCTCATCCATAAACATGCGCCTTCAGGATATTGAAGATAAATTGAGCAATTACCCTGAAATGAAACATCCTAAGATATTTGTAGAAATCTGGAACGAGCCCTTAATGACTGCCGGGAAAGATTCTTTCATCGACAGCATAATAGAAATGGCAGGAGGAGAGAATATAGCATATGATGCACCTAGAAGCTATTCCCAATTCAGTAGCGAACTGATAATTGAAAGAAACCCGGATGTCATACTGCTTGCCTATATGGTCAAGGATAAAAATACAGATATATACAATAGGGTTGGATGGGAGGGCATAAATGCAATCAAAAATAAAAAAGTAATCATTTTAGATAATCCTGATATATTTTTAAGGCAAGGCCCACGCATTATTGATGCAATTGAATTATTGCATAAAGAATTATATGAAAAATAAAAAGGTCGCAATACTTTCATTGCTTTTTGTTTTATTAATCTTGGTTATAGGTTTAAGCCTGTATCTGGGCGCAGTTAAATTAGATTTAAATTCAAATGCAACTAAGCAGATATTAAATTTAAGGATTATGCGCACTATTCTTGCGCTGGTTGCCGGAAGCGGATTGGCACTTGTGGGGCTAATACTTCAATCTATATTGAGGAATCCCCTTGTTGAGCCTTATGTATTGGGTGTTTCTAGCGGCGCTTCGATAGGCGCGGTATTTTCAATACTCTTAGGCATCTCATTTATATTCCAGCCATTAATGGCATTTATATTTGCACTTGTGACCGTATTAATAGTCTATAGGCTTGCAATAACAAATAAGATAATAAACCCAACTTCTTTATTGTTATCCGGAGTGATTGTAGGTATTTTATTCTCAAGCATAGCAATTTTCATGGTATATGTTTCACCGAATGAGGCAATACATGGAATATTATGGTGGCTTTTAGGGAATCTTGCAATCTTTGATATTAATTTATTAATATTCGTATTCTTTATAGTACTTGTCTCTATAGCATTCACCATGCTTTTTATCAATGAATTAAACGCAATTAGCCTCGGTGAAGAAGAGGCAATGCACCTTGGAATTGAGGTAGAGAAGGTAAAGAAAATCCTTCTCATTATTTCCTCTCTTGTAACAGCAAGTATTGTTTCAGTCTGCGGGATGATTGGGTTTGTCGGCCTCATTATACCCCATATAGTAAGAAGGCTTGTTGGGACAAACCATAAGATTACATTGCCATTAACGGTATTTACCGGAGGTGTATTTCTTTTAGCATGTGACATAGTCTCAAGGATAGCGCTTAAGCCAATAGAGATTCCTATTGGCGTAATCACAGCCATAATAGGGGCTCCTTTTTTCATAGTATTACTAAGGAAAAATCAAAAAATAAATTGATATGAATAGCTTGGTTAAACTAAAAGAAGTATCTGCAGGCTACTCTCAAGACCTTGTATTAAAAAATATTAGTTTTGAAATTAATCAGGGTGATTTTCTTGGGATAATAGGCCCTAACGGCTCTGGCAAATCAACACTGCTTAGGGTATTAAGCAGGGTCTTAAAACCAAGAGAAGGTCGGATAATA
>JBFZAD010000008.1:0-6576 GCA_041309125.1 Candidatus Omnitrophota bacterium | reverse complement strand
AGAGAATAAGAAGAAATATATCCAGGTGAAGATATCTTTGTCTTTTGATGAAGAATCCATAAAGCAGATAACCTCCCAAGAGGCGCTTGGCAGAATTAAAAACCTTATGAATAACCCTGTTGTTATGAAGCAGTTTATTATAGGCAATAAGGCCTTTATGTATTCTGGGGGTGATTGGGCAAAGACAAATATAGAAAGTAAACTCGCTCTGGAGTCATTTAATCCTAGATTTCCTGAAGTAAATGCCTTTCTGGATGAGTCTTTTAAGGGGTATATCACAGTTAAGTTATTGCCTGAACAAAGATTCGGCGAGTATGATTGCTATGTGATAGAGCTTGCCATAAATAACGATGAAAAGGCGCTTGAGTTTATAAATAAGTTTTATAATTTTTCCGGGATGTTTTTAGATGCAAAGAATAAGTATGCAAAAGACCCAAGATTGAATTCTGCAATAATTAAGATGTGGATTTCAAGGGATACTCTTTTACCCGTTTTTAATGTTACAAGTATAAATATGGATTTAAAGGCTAAGAATGTTAAGCTAGGCCAATCAGATCCGGAGGTTGAGATGGATTTGAATCTCTTTATGTATGCCTCAATTAAATTTTTAAGCGTAAATGAACCCCTTGATATAGGCCTGCCAAAAGAGGCATTGGCTGCCAGGGAAGTTACAATTAATCAATAAGGTAAGGATATGAAAAACACACAAAAATATGAAGGTCTGCAAAAAAGAGTAAGGACAATGAAGACGCCCTTAATTGAGGTATGGAAAAATCAATATCCAGATAAGGAGTATATAATAAACCTTGAGATACCAGAATTTACCTGTATATGCCCTAAGACAGGCCTGCCTGATTTTGCCACCATTTATATCCGCTACAGCCCGGATAAGAATTGTGTTGAATTGAAATCTTTTAAATTCTATATTAACTTCTTTAGAAGTATAGGGATTTTTCATGAGCATGTTGTCAATAGGATTTTGGATGACTTTGTTGATTCTTGTAAACCCAGGTGGGTTAATATTCGTGCTGAATTCAATTCAAGGGGTGGCATTAAGACCACGGTTGAAAGGGAATATAAAAGGAAGAGATGAGAGTAATTAATGACAAGCAGCTAAAAAAGGCAGTATTTAATGCATGCATTGAAGCAAATATTAAATTGCGGCCAGATGTCCAAAAGGCCTTACAAAGAGCTTTAAGGATTGAAAACAAATCGCTAGGTAAAGATGCCTTAAAGGCGATTCTTTATAATAGTTTAATTTCCGAAGAAAAAAGACTAGCAATCTGTCAAGATACAGGCATGCCGGTTGTATTTTTAGATATCGGCCAGGATGCATGTATCAAGGCAGATGTAAAAAGTGTGGTTAATGAGGCTGTAGAAGATGCATACATATGTGGGTCATTCAGGAATTCAATTGTCGTAGATCCCTTACTTAGAGGAAGATCAGGATATTCACCGTCAATAATCCATATTGATTGCATAAAAGGAAATAAAATACGGATAACAGTTCTGCCTAAGGGTTTTGGTTGCGAGAATAAGACGCAGCTTAAGATGTTTAAACCCACAGCAAGCATAGATGAGATTAAAAAGTTTCTTATTGATGTAGTGAGAAGCGCAGGACCCGATGCCTGTCCTCCGTATGTGGTGGGAGTAGGAATTGGAGGGACTGCAGATTATGCATGCCTATTGGCTAAAAAAGCCCTTTTAAGAAAAATTACGCACTACGCACTACGCACTACGCACTACGCAGCAAGATTAGAAAAGGAATTGTTAAAAGAAATTAACAAACTAAATATCGGGCCTATGGGATTCGGGGGAAAGACAACGGCTTTGGCAGTAAATATTGAGACATATCCTACGCATATTGCAGGACTGCCTGTAGCTGTGAATATCAGTTGCCATGCACTTAGGAGCGCAACTGTTATAATTTAGCGAATAGCGGTTAGCGTTTAGCGTATAGTAAGATGAAAAAGATAACATCTCAATTGACAAAAAATGATATTAAGAATCTAAGGGCAGGCGATAGGCTTTTATTAAGCGGTGTGATTTATACTGCAAGAGATCAGGCACATAAAAGGCTTGTTGAGTTAATTAAGGTTGGAAAAGGGGTGCCAATTGATTTAAAAGAGGCTATCATCTACTATTGCGGGCCAACGCCGGCGCCAAAGGGTTCTGTCATTGGCTCTTGCGGCCCTACGACAAGTGCTCGCATGGATGCATTTACGCCAACATTGCTTAAGGCGGGATTAAAAGGGATGATCGGAAAAGGATCTCGTAACATAGAGGTAGTTAACGCTATAAAAAGGCATAAAGCTATATATTTTACTACATATGCCGGCTGCGGAGCTTTATTAGCACAATTTGTCAGGAGTTCAAAGGTTGTTGCATTTGGTGATTTACGCCCGGAGGCGATTTGCAGATTAGAAGTAGAGGATTTCCCGTTGATTGTTGCAATTGATTCTCAAGGAAGAAATATCTTTAAATAGAAAGAGAGGGTTTGTATGGTTCGTTCGGACAATAGAGGTTTTGACAAGATGAGAAAGGTAGTTATAACGCCTCATTATATGAAATATGCAGAAGGGTCTTGTCTTATTGAGGTAGGTAATACCAAGGTTGTTTGTACTGCTTCAGTTGAAGATGGAGTTCCAAACTTTTTAAAAAATACAGGCACTGGCTGGATAACAGCCGAATACGGCATGCTTCCTCGCTCCTGCAAGAATAGAATATCAAGAGACAAATCTCAAGGCAGGACCTTTGAGATACAGCGTCTGGTAGGAAGGAGTTTAAGAGCGATAGCCAGCATGAATGCCTTAGGAGAACGCACCATTTGGCTTGACTGCGATGTTATCCAGGCAGATGGCGGGACTCGCACAGCAAGTATAACGGGTAGTTTTATAGCCATGTGTTTTGCTTTGAATAAAATGAGAAAGGATAATTTAATATCTAAAATTCCGATAAATGATTTTATTGCAGCAGTTAGCGTTGGCATAGTTGATTCAAAGCCACTTCTAGATTTAACCTATGATGAAGATTCAGCTGCTGAAGTTGATATGAATGTTGTAATGACCGCAGAGGGAAGATTCGTAGAGGTCCAGGGTACTGGAGAAGAAAGCACATTTAGCAAAGAAGAGATGGATGAGCTTCTTGCAATTGCTACAAAGGGCATTAAAGATCTAATTGATATTCAAAGAGGGATTCTTAAAGATATTTTATGAATAAGAAGCCAGAAACCAGTAATCAGCCTGCCCTGGCATTCACAAAGGGCAGGCCAGGGAAACCAGAGTTAGTGGTAGCTACTAGAAATAAGAAGAAATTAGAAGAGATAAAGTATTTACTAAAAGATTTAAGGATTAATATTTTATCTCTAAAGGATTTTAAGAATGCGCCAAATGTAAAAGAGGACGGCTCAAGCTTTATAGAAAATGCCAAGAAAAAGGCAGTCCAGATTGCAAGGTTTACTCATAGATTAACTTTGGGAGAGGATTCTGGTTTACAGGTCGATTATCTGGGAGGAAGGCCGGGTATTTATTCTTCCAGATTTTCCGGCAATGATAAGAGCGACTTAAAGAATAACTTAAAGATTCTTCGTCTTTTGGGTAAGCTTTCCCCTAATAAAAGAGGCGCTCGATATCAATGTGCAATTGTCCTGGCAGATGCAAAAGGTGTAGTAAGGACTGTAGAGGGTAGTTGTTATGGCAGGATTGGTTTTGAACTTATAGGAAAGTCAGGTTTTGGCTACGATCCTTTATTTATAGTTTCTCGATATAAAAAGACCTTTGCACAGGTTAGCCCTTTGATGAAGCATAAAATAAGCCACAGAGGGAGGGCAGTCAGGAAACTACGCAGTTTTTTATTGGATTACTTTAAAAAAGATCTTCCAGTGTCTTGATAATGCCGATACCTTTTTCTATCGGCGCTGGTATTAGTTTATACTTGGGCTCTTTGCTGGTTCCGGTGATATTTACATCAAAAAACTGCCCAAACTGTCCAACGATCGTTGAAGCAATAGCGCTTAAAAAATCCCTTTCCCTTACCAGATCAGGATCTAATATTTGAGTTCTTGCCATTAGATTTAATTCCTGGTCAAAAGATATCTTTCCCGAAATATCCAGATTAAGCACATCGCTTTTTAATTTAAGATTATCTGTGATAAAATTCTTATCCTTGATATTAAAATCACACGACGCATCCTTAATCACAATATCCTCAAAAGATATAATCTTTATATAATTTGCAAGCTCTTTTAAGGGATTAAATCCCCAGAGGTAGCCATCTCTTATTGTGAAGCTTCCCTGGCCAATAAGATTATTAAGGTCTTCCTTTTTAACCCCTTTTCCGTTAAGCTCCATATTAAGATTTAAAATCCCTGATAATTTGTCTTGTTTTAAGGCAAGGTCGCTCTTTAATAGATACAGGTCAATATCTTGAATCTGCGATGTCAGCCTGTATGGAATAATCTCTGGATTAAGATCTGCATTAGCGTGAATATTTATAGTACCGTTGTATCCATTGGCCTTTAGTAGAAAATCTTTTAGTAGCTTTTGAGCCTGAATATACTTTAGGGTAGTGGCATTAAATTTTAGCCCGGATATCTGTAGGGCATCGGAACTTGCGTCTATTTCAAGATTCAGATCCTTGAAGTCTTTAACATCTCCCTGTGCCTTCAGATTAATCTTGGATATGCCGGTAGGTTTGAGCTGTTTGAGTTGGGCATTGTCAGGCAATAGGCCCTGGAGATCTTCCAGGTTCAAATCAATATCTCCAGATATATTTATAAAAGGCGAATTTGTCTTAGAGAGATTTACCAATCCATTTAAAGACAATTTTGAGTTCAATAGCTTTGCCTCTAATTGTGAAAGTTGGATGACATTCTCAATAACCTTAAAACTTGAATTAAGATCTAGATTATCACCGGTGATATTAAGAATAATCTCCGGAGTGATATAGTCTTTGAGAGTTCCGCTTGAAGCATATTTTTTGTCCTTGAAGCTTAGCGAACCATTTTCCCATTTAAGAGAATTTTCAGTAAAGGAGAGACTGCCGGAGATATTACTTAATGAGGTTTTAGAGTCTTTAAACTCTAAATCTGCTCTTTTTATGAATACCTCGCCTTCAAGCCTTAGAGAATCGGGCTTACTAAGCCTTTGTTCGTATTTGAGAATTAGATTTGACTCACCTGCCATTTCTAAGAAGGCTAGTTTTTCATTAAAGAGCTGCTTTAAGTCAGCTAAGTTTAGATTGTCTGAAGAAACCTGAAAAGACAACAGGGGATCTTTAAAATCTTCAATTATGCCGGTAAGTGAAAGGCGGGTATTTTTTATAATGCCGATTAATTCTTTAGTCCTTACCAGGCTTTCAGAGAATTCAATTCTTCCATTTATGCCTGAGATTTCTTGAACAAAGGGGATATTCTCGAGCCTTAAATTAACAGGATTAAGGCTTCCCTTTAATGAATTAATCTTCTTGTTGTTGTAATTATATTCAGCGCTTAGGCTAATCCTTGCGTCACCTTTTATATTAATCTTATCCTTTAAAAGGTCAGCTTGATTAATAACAGAGCCCAGCTTTAATTCTATATCACTAGAGCCAAGATTATAGCCTAAATTAATTTCAGCATTTTTAATCAAGGCGCTATTAATGTTAAGTTTCCCTAATAAATAATGATTATATCTTTCAAGGGCCAGATCCTTAACCAATATCTCTAAGCCTAGGTTTTTTTTAAAGGGATTAAAGTTTCCATTCATGTCTATAGAAGCCGGTGATTTTTTGCCATTCTCAATATTTGCCTTGGCTTTTAGCTTTATGGGCTTGTCAATTGAGGGTGTGATATCTATATTAATATTGTCTAGCTTTTCAAGAAAGATAGGAGCTTGAGACTTGTCTGTGAAGTTTAATGACCCGTTATTTATACTTAATTTTGTCACTATGATTTGAAAATTAAAACTTTGTTTGGCGTCTTTCTTGTCAAAAGATATAGCCGGTATGTCTAATTCCTTGTTTTCATTTAGGATGAGGTTTATTTTTGGCGATCGGATATTTATTGAAGGAATAATGATCTTTTTCTCCTTAAAGATGGGTAATATTAGGATATGAAAGGAAATGTTATCTACGCTAAGAAGTTCAGAAGAAGAAGCACTAGTCTTATTATGAAAGGAGATATTAGAAAGGCTTATTCCCTTAATGAGATCTATACTAATCTTATCAAGTTGGACTTTGCAATTTGAGAATTTCTCTAATTGCTCTATAACAATTGCCTTTGCCTTTACCGGCAGGTATACTTTATTGAGGTAGAAGATGAGGCCGGTAATTATTAATATAGCGGCAAGTATGATAATCAATATTATCTTTCTCATGGCAGGTTGTTATTATATATTACTTATTAAAAAATTGCAAAAGGAAAATCTATGTGATATAATCAAATGCTAAATATCTTACGGGGAGTGGCTCAGTTTGGCTAGAGCGCTTGCTTTGGGAGCAAGAGGCCGTGGGTTCAAGTCCCACCTCCCCGATTAATTTACAGGGTTGAGAGTTTCCCGCCAATAGTTTGATATGCTGGCGGGATCCCGACGCAAACTT
>JBFZAD010000007.1:0-3859 GCA_041309125.1 Candidatus Omnitrophota bacterium | reverse complement strand
CAAGATCCAAAAAAAAGAGTAAGGAATTTTTCTGAAGTTTCACTTGGCTTAACTGAAAAAGATGCAAAAGAAGAGGCTATCAGGTGTCTTCAGTGCAAAAAACCACCTTGTGTTAAAGGCTGTCCAGTTGAAATCGACATACCTGCTTTTATAAAATTAATAACAGAGGATAAATTAAAGGAGTCTTTGTCAAAGATTAAAGAAAAAAATAACCTTCCTGCTATCTGTGGCCGTGTATGCCCTCAGGAGGAACAGTGCGAGAAGGAGTGTATCCTTAGGAAAAAAGGCACTCCCATAAATATCGGCGCCCTCGAACGCTTCTCTTCAGATTATGGCAAGAATACTTCTACACAATACGCAGTACGCAATACGCAGTACGAGTCCAAGATTGCAGTCGTCGGCTCCGGCCCTGCAGGCCTTACCTGCGCAGCAGATTTAGCAAAAATGGGTTATGAGGTTAGCCTTTTTGAGTCTTTGCATATAGCAGGCGGAGTACTAAGCTATGGGATACCTGAGTTTCGTCTTCCCAAGGCAATCGTAAACGATGAGCTTGAGTATATTAAGGGTCTAGGAGTTAATATAGAGACCGATAGGTTAATCGGTAGGACTCATTCCATTAAAGACTTATTTGATAATAATTACAAGGCAATATTCTTGGGCCTTGGCGCAGGCCTGCCTCAATTTTTAGATATACCCGGAGAAAATTTAAACAGGGTTTATTCTGCAAATGAATTTTTAACCCGGGTGAATTTAATGAAGGCCTATAAATTCCCGGAATATACCACTCCGATTAATATTGGAAAGCATGTAGGTGTGGTTGGAGGCGGTAATGTTGCCTTTGACAGCGCAAGGGTATCGCTTCGTTTAGGCAGTAAGGTTACTTTGATTTACAGAAGGACGGAGAAAGAGATGCCGGCGCGTATTGATGAGATAGAAAATGCAAAGGAAGAAGGTGTTAAATTTAGCCTATTGACTCAACCGGTAAAGGTGCTCTCTGATGAAGAAGGTTTTGTCAAGGGATTAGAGTGTATAAAAATGAAACTAGGAGAGTGCGATGATTCAGGCAGACAGCGGCCGGTTCCGATAAAAGACTCTAACTTTGTTCTTGATATAGATACTCTGATTATTGCTATTGGCCAGAGGCCTAATCCGTTACTATCCAAGGCCACAGCTGAACTAAAGATAACAAGCCATGGAACAATTGTTGTTGATGAAAATTATATGACATCAATTAAGGGTGTTTTTGCAGGAGGAGATATTATAACCGGAGCAGATACTGTAATTGCTGCAATGGGTGCCGGAAAGCAGGCAGCCAGGGCTATAGATAAATATATAAGAGGTGCAAAATGAAGATTTCTATAAATGATATCAGACAGGCAAAGAATAGGCGTAAGCTTACCATGCTTACTGCCTATGACTATCCATTGGCATCAATAATAGATAAGGCAGGCATTGATATGATTTTAGTTGGTGACTCTCTTGCCAATGTTGTATTGGGCCTTCAATCCACAACTGAAGTCGGCATGCAGGAGATGATCCATCATGCAAAGGCAGTAACACGCGCAGTTAAAAATTCATTAGTGATTGGCGATATGCCTTTTGAGTCTTACCAGCTGGATATTAATGAGTCAGTAAAAAATGCCAGGCGTTTTATTGATGAGGCAAAATGCGATGCAGTAAAGTTTGAATGGTTTGATAAGTGTCTAGAGGTTACCAAGATGGTAGTTAAAGCAGGTATTCCTGTGATGGGGCATATTGGCCTTACGCCTCAAACTGCTGAAAAAATAGGCGGGTTTAAGGTTCAGGGTAAGGATGCAGATACCGCCAAGAGATTAATTCAACAGGCAAAGGATCTAGAAAGGTTGGGTTGTTTTTCAATTGTGCTAGAATGCGTGCCGGATAAAATTGCTAAGATAATAACAGAGTCTATAAATATTCCTACTATTGGTATTGGAGCAGGCATATATTGCGACGGCCAGGTTTTAGTAACGCATGATATGCTAGGGCTATTTGAGAGATTTACGCCAAAGTTTGTAAAAAAATATGTTAATCTGTCTGATAATATCCTCAAAGCAGTTGAAGGGTATAAAAAAGATGTGCTTGATTCAAAGTTCCCTGCGCCAGAGCATACCTTTACTATAAAGGAAGAAGAATTAACAAAGATTAGCAAACCATAGCACCATAACCATACCACCGCGTAGGTGTCCCAGCACGGACACCGCGTAGGTGGACGGGTTAGGTGGTAAGGTTATTGAATAAAACTTTTGACATTTGAAGTGTTTTATGATAAATTCTAACGATTATGAATACAAGCGATGATTTGATGCAAAAAATTGTTTCTCTGTGTAAGCGCAGAGGCTTTATATTTCAAGGCTCTGAAATTTATGGCGGCCTGGCAAACACCTGGGACTATGGGCCATATGGAGTTGAACTTAAGAATAATATAAAAAGATTATGGTGGGAGTCTATTGTCTATAACAGATCAGATATCTTTGGCTTAGATTCTTCAATATTAATGCATCAAAAGGTATGGCAGGCTTCAGGCCATGCACAGGGCTTTAGTGACAAATTAGTTGATTGTAAGGGCTGCAAAAAGAGATTTAAATTAGAGGACTTAAAAGAAAAAAAATGCCCTGAATGCGGTGCAGGTATAACCGAGGCCAAGCCATTTAACCTGATGTTTAAGACGAATTTTGGAGCGACAGAAGACAGCTCTTCATTAGTGTATTTACGTCCTGAAACAGCGCAGGGGATTTTTGTTAATTTCTTAAATATCTTGGACTCAATGCGATGTAAATTGCCATTTGGCGTAGCGCAGATTGGAAAGAGTTTTAGGAATGAGATAACGCCTGGAAACTTTACTTTTAGGACACGCGAATTTGAACAGATGGAGATAGAGTATTTTGTTAACCCTAAAGAGGATAATAAATGGCTTGAGTATTGGATAGATGAGAGACTCACCTGGTATATAGAAAAGCTAGGAATAAAAAAGGATAGTTTACGAAAGCGTCCCCATGAAAAGGATGAGCTTGCGCATTATGCTAAAGGGTGCATAGACATAGAGTATAATTTTCCATTCGGCTGGTCAGAATTAGAGGGAATAGCAAATAGAACTGACTTTGATTTAAAGCAGCATTCAACTGAAAGCGGTAAGGAGTTAAAGTATTTTGACGATATAACAAAAGAAAGATATTTTCCCCATATAATTGAGCCTTCAGGTGGAGTTGACAGGACTACTCTTGCAGTTATTGTGGACGCTTATTCTGAAGAAAAGGTAAAGGATGAGACCAGGGTTGTGCTCAAGCTTAACAAAAGATTAGCCCCTGTTAAGGCTGCGGTTTTGCCACTATTAAAGAATAGGCCTCAGATAGTTGAATTAGCCAGAAAGATTAAAGAGGATTTATCCAGTTGTTTTGTAACAAAATATGATGATACGGCTGCTATCGGCAAATTATACAGGCGCCAGGATGAGATTGGCACGCCATTTTGTATTACGGTGGATGTGCAGTCTCTGGAGGATAAGAAGGTAACTGTGCGTGATCGCGACACAATGCTGCAGGAAAGAATTGGCATTGATGAGTTAAAGAATTATCTTTTTTCTAAAATCTTTTAAACCAAGGAAGGAGTAGTAAAGATGGCAAAGAAATACGTGTACAGTTTTGGCGCAGGCAAGGCAGACGGAAATGAGAGTATGAAGAATTTGCTAGGAGGCAAGGGTGCTAATCTAGCTGAAATGGCAGGCCATAAAGATTTAAAGCTTCCTGTGCCGGCAGGTTTTACTATCACTACAGATGTCTGCACCTATTATTATCAAAATAAAAAGAAATACCCAAAGGAATTAGAAAAAGATGTGCAAAAG
>JBFZAD010000006.1:0-6032 GCA_041309125.1 Candidatus Omnitrophota bacterium | reverse complement strand
TTTTTGCCTTTGCCATGTCTATTGCTCCTTTCCAGGCTTTATACCAAAGATTCTGATTGATTTTTCTAAATCCAAAGGGTTCATTCCACTATCCCCACTTGAAGGAAGCATAATTACCTCTAATCCTTTATACACTTCTGCCATTTTAAGGCCAATGAGCTTATCCGAGCCTTCATTGTCATACGCCTGGTTGATAAGCTCTGTCTTTCTTGCATCGGCTAAATTTACCAAAAGGTCGGCTTCAGCACGCTTTGTCCTCACATATAAGTCTCTTTCAGCATTCTTTTTCATTACATAGGCCTTTCCTTCTTCTAGTTTTACCTTTATATTTGCCTCTCCCTCTTGCACCACCTTTTTGACAAGCGCCTCTTCTGAAGATGCCTTTGCCATTGATTGGTTAGTAAAGACAAGCTGATCCTTTAACTTCTTCTCTTCAATATTTTTTTGAATCTCTTCACTATATTTAAAATAACGCACAAGGACATGATCTACATGTATGCCTTTTGGTTTTAATTCATTATTCAATAATTCTTTTGCCTCGTTGGACTTTTCTACGCGTAAAGGGCTGTTATAGAATTCTTCTGTTGTCATTTCGCCAAGTGCCTCTTTAAGTTTTGATTCAACCTTAGGCACTATGCCATTATCTTCATATAGCATGCCTGGCCCAATAGTAGTAATCACTTTATAGGGATCGGCTACCCTGTACAAGATGCTTACATCAACATCCACAAAAAATCCATCGGATGTCTGTATATGCGCTGCCTTTTCCCTGCGAGCGTTTAGAGAAGACGACTCTAGATAGTTTGTCAATTCAAATACCTGAATATCGCGTGGGAAGCGATGCATTATCTCAATGCCAAAAGGCACCAGAATATGATAACCTGCATAATAAACCTTTTCCTGGATTCCGGTTTTTAATCCTATATTTACCTGCTTTATGCCATACTGATTTGGCTCTATGTAGACAAAGCAGGTTCTTAAAAAGAATATCGCAATTATAAAAGGAATTAATATAAGAAAGATGTAATTCTTTAGTATATTGAATATCTTATCGATATTGCCAGCTGCAGAATCAAAATTAAAATTTTTAATATCCATCTATCTCCCCTTTCTTTTCTGTATTATTAATAAAAATAGCAATATTATTATACCTCAATGATAACGGCGGGTCAATGAAAAACCAGGATACTTACGAAAGGCTTAAGGACCGTTTCCTCCGAAGGCTTAAGGACCGTTTCCTCCTATCCTTTTTCGAATCATAATGTTACACAGGAACTGTCCCCGTGGGACATTTCCTCTAAAACTCTTTGTCTAACAATAAGTTACCGGGAAACGGTCCTATTCACCTATTCACCTTTATTTATCCTATTTATCTCTATTTATCTACTATTTATCATTATCTGCGGGGAAAAAAGAGTGAGGACTAAGGCTCTTGGAAAATTTCCGCAAGAAAACCTTGTACTATTGATGCATGCTTCTTTTCATCATTGTAAATGGACTTGAATTTTTCCTGCAGAGTTTTGTCCTGGACATGATTTATAAGGTGGGAATAATAAGTTGCAGCTTTTTCCTCAAGGCTCAACAATTCTTGAAATTTTTTACTATATACGGATTTAGAACTCATCTTTATCGCAATTTTTTAAATCATTTATAATGCCTTCAACTATCCGTGCATGTTTTTTAGAATCTTCCTTGAGTACATTCAGACCATTCTCTATTCTTAAATGATATTCTTTACCTACGGCGCTTCTCCAGCCTAATGCTTGATAAAAATCTGCTAGTTTCGGCACAATGGCTTCTTCAAAATTTAATATTTTCTCTAAATCCTTAATTAGTTCAGTTTTTTTCATACAAGTATTATATGACAACAAGACAAGAAAAACAACCAGAATCTAAGAATAACCTAGAGCACTTACGAAGTGTCCGTTCGTAGACACTTACGAAATGGTCAAGTTGACATTTACATGTTCGAGTGACGTATGAATTCGCGGAATAAGGGATGCGGCTTGTCGGGTTTGGACTTGAACTCCGGGTGGAATTGACAGGCTACAAACCAGGGGTGACTCTTTAATTCTATTATCTCAACTAAACTGCCTTCTGGATGTATTCCAGAGAAAATCATACCGCTCTTTTGCATAGCTTCTTTATAATCATTGTTAAATTCATATCTATGTCTGTGCCGTTCTGCGATTTTATCACGTTTATAGGCGCTGTGGGCCTTTGTATCTTTTTTTACAAGGCACTCATACGCGCCAAGGCGCATGGTTGCGCCTTTTGTTTTAACTTTTTTCTGCTCTTCTAATAAGCTGATTACTGGATACTTAGTATTTTTGTTAAATTCTGTTGAGTTGGCTCCCTTTAAGCCACATGCATTTCTTGCAAACTCTATAACTGCAGTTTGCATGCCTAAACAGATACCGAAAAATGGAATCTTGTTTTCCCTTGCAAATTGTGCTGCTTTTATTTTGCCTTCTATTCCGCGCATGCCAAACCCGCCAGGAACAAGAATCCCTTTTACCCCCTTAAGATACTTTTCTGCACCGTCTTTTTCAATATCCTCTGAATCAATCCTTTTTATTACGAGCTTTACCTCATTACCAATAGCACCGTGAGTCAACGCCTCATATATTGATTTATATGCATCCTGTAGGGTTATATATTTGCCTACAACTGCGATTTCTATTTCTCTTGTTGAAGATTTTATCTTTTTTAATACATTATCTTGCCACCCGCTCAAATTGCCATCCTGGCATTTTAAATTCAAAAGTCTTACAATCTGTGAATCAATTCCCTCCTGCTGTAAAACAAGTGGAACTTCATATATGCTTTTTACATCTTGGCAGGTTATCACTGCCTCTTTGTCAACACTGCAGAATAGAGCAATCTTTTCTTTGGTCTCTTTGCTAAGTTGTTTTTCTGTCCTGCAGATAATGATATCTGGTATAATTCCTATCTCTCTTAATGTTCCAACGCTATGCTGTGTTGGTTTGGTTTTTATTTCAGCTGCAGATTTTATATAAGGAACAAGTGTCACATGGATATTAATGGCATAGTCTCTGCCCAATTCAAGCCTTAACTGCCTTATTGCCTCTAAAAATGGCAGGCTCTCAATATCACCGACAGTGCCGCCTATTTCAATAAGCACCACATCAACTTTTTGGTCAGAGCCAACTTTTTTAATGCAATTTTTAATTTCGTCAGTTATATGCGGGATAATCTGGACGGTCTTACCTAAATAATCACCCTTTCTTTCTTTTGTAATTACAGAATAATAAATTTTGCCAGTGGTGATGTTGTTATCTTTTGTAAGTTTTGCATCGGTAAAGCGCTCATAATGGCCTAAATCCAGATCTGTCTCTGCGCCGTCATCGGTGACATATACCTCACCGTGCTGATATGGATTCATTGTTCCCGGATCAACATTTATATAGGGATCGCATTTAATAAGCGTTACCTTCAGGCCCCTTGATTCCAAAAGCTTGCCTATCGATGAACAGGCAATGCCCTTACCCAGGCTCGATACAACCCCACCTGTTACGAAAATGTATTTAGACATTTTTCACCCCGCATTTGTTTCAAATATTATATTTTACCAGCGTGATATTCCTGTATTGGCTTAACTAAAAAGTTTTCTTTTTTCATAGACTCTATTCCATTTACAGCAGCCTGTGCACCCTGAATAGTAGTTATGCAAGGCACACCCTGTACACAGGCAAGATTACGAATTGCCTTCATATCAGACTGCCCCTGGCCTCCTGTAGGAGTATTAATAACCAGCTTTATTTCATTCTTACGAATCAAGCTAAGCAGGCTATCATCTCCTTCGCCAAGCTTTCCAACAAGTTTAGCCTGGATATTATTTGAGCGAAGTGCCTTTTGCGTCCCTTTGGTAGCAATAATATCAAAGCCCAGATCACTTAGCTTCTTGGCAATAAAGACTATATTGCGCTTATCATCATTCTTGACGCTAATAAAAATTTTGCCTTTAAGCGGCAGATTTTGGTTTGCAGCCATTTGTGATTTATAAAATGCCATTCCAAAAGTCTCGTCTATTCCCATTACCTCACCCGTTGACTTCATCTCAGGACCCAAGATAATATCTACACCTGAAAATCTTGAAAACGGCAGCACCGATTCTTTTACGGCAACGTAATTTACCTTTTTTTCTTCAGTAAATCCTAGCTCCTTCAAGCTCTTACCAACCATAACCTTACTTGCTAATTTTGCCAACGGCACTCCTATTACCTTGCTTACAAAAGGAACGGTGCGCGAGGCGCGCGGATTTACCTCAAGGCAATAAACCGTATCATTTCTTACTGCAAATTGGATATTCATTAAACCTTTGACTTCTAACTCTCTTGCCAAGGCAAGCGTATATCTTCTGATTACCTCTACAATTCCATCGCTAAGCGTATGAGGCGGCATGACACAGGCAGAATCTCCGGAGTGCACCCCTGCCTCTTCTATATGCTCCATAATACCTGCTATAACCGTAGTTTTCCCGTCGGAAATTGCATCAACATCTACCTCAACCGCATCTTCTAAAAATTTATCAATCAAAACCGGATGCTCACTTGATACCTCTTTGGCAATCTGCATAAAATCAAGCAGAGATGCCTCATCATATACAATCCTCATTGCCCTTCCGCCCAATACATAGGAAGGTCTTACTAAAACTGGATAGCCAATCCTTTTTGCAATCCTTTTTGCCTCTTCTTTGGAGAATGCTGAACCATTTGGAGGCAGATCTATCTTTAATTTCTTTAATATCTTTGAAAATTTCTTTCTGTCTTCAGCAATATCGATGGATTTAACGCTTGTGCCAATAATAGGAGCTCCTCTTTTTTCTAAAGCGCGCGCAAGATTTAAAGGGGTCTGACCCCCAAATTGCACAATCACGCCATCTGGCTTTTCCTGCTCTATGATATTCATAACATCTTCAAATGTTAGCGGCTCAAAATATAGCTTGCTTGAGGTATCATAGTCAGTAGAAACCGTCTCAGGGTTAGAGTTGACCATTATTGTCTCGTAGCCCAACTCTTTTAATGCGAAAGACGCATGGCAGCAGCAATAGTCAAATTCAATACCCTGGCCTATTCTGTTTGGACCGCCGCCTAAAATCATTATTTTTTTCTTTTTAGAAGGCCTTAGCTCATTCTCCTGTTCGTATGTAGAGTAATAATAAGGTGTGTATGCCTGGAATTCAGCCGCACATGTATCAACGAGTTTATAAACGGCATTGATATTATTCTTTTTACGCATACTTCTTACTGAAAGCTCATCTGTTTTTAAAATTTGAGCTAATTGTATATCACTAAACCCATATTCTTTTGCCCTTCTTAATAATTCTTTGTCAATTTTCTTATTCTTCTTGAAATTACTTTCTATCCTTTTTTCCAGGTCAACAATTTGCTTAATATTGGCTATGAACCACGGATCAATAAGGGTTAGTTTATATATCTCATCAATAGCCATGCCTTTTTGCAGGGCATACTTTACATAAAAGATTCTTGAGGCATTTGGTATCTTTAAACGCTCTATTAATTTTTCTTGAGGTATCTTTTTGTAACTTTTTTTGTTATCCAGACCAGAGTGCCCTATTTCTAAACCGCGCAGGGCCTTTTGAAGGGCTTCTTTAAATGTCCTTCCTATACTCATTGTTTCACCGACTGATTTCATTGAGATACCAAGGACATCTTCTGCCTCGGGAAATTTTTCAAATGTAAAGCGCGGGATTTTGACAACGCAGTAATCTATCGTAGGCTCAAAACATGCTGGTGTTTCTTTGGTTATATCATTTCTTATCTCATCAAGCGTGTAGCCGACTGCAAGTTTAGCTGCAAATTTTGCAATAGGAAAACCCGTCGCCTTACTTGCAAGTGCAGAGCTCCTTGAGACACGTGGGTTCATTTCTATGACTACCATCCTGCCGTTTTCAGGATTCACTGCAAATTGAATATTAGAACCTCCTGTTTCTACGCCTATTTCTCTGATTATCTTTATGGCGGCATTTCGCATATTCTGATATTCTC
>JBFZAD010000005.1:0-3256 GCA_041309125.1 Candidatus Omnitrophota bacterium | reverse complement strand
GACGCTTACGTTTTGTCCTCTGGCGAAACATTTGTATAAAGATTTTAGGGGCCGACAAGGTCACGACAAGGAATCGGCCAAAGCGGCTATCAAAAGCGCGATCGAATCCAAGATTAAAGATTATGGCTTTTTTACCGGCGACAGGATGTTTTCTTTCGAAGATGTTTCGATACCGTACGGCGCTTCGGAAATGCTTAGCTTTGCTTTAAGGAAAAAGGCGATTGATGCGGCAGTTGTGGTGTGTGAAGGGGCAGGGACAGTGATTACTAATAATCCGGAAATTGTCCAGGGTATAGGCGCTCGGATGAACAGCCTGTTGTTAACATCGCCAATTAAAGCGATTATCCGGAAACTTGAAACTTCCGGTTGTCGGGTGGTATTTGGAAACGCGCTTATCGATCAGCTGCGTGGGGTTAAGGAAGCGATAGAAGCTGGCTATATGACTATTGCCGTTACGGTATGCGGCCATTCAGCGGAAGATTTAAAGGCATTGCGTTCATTAGAGAAAGAAAGCGGAGTTAGAATATTTTCTTTGGCGGTATGCACGACCGGCATAACTAAAGATAAGATTAACATGATACGTGATTACGCTGATCTGGTGTGGAGTTGCGCCTCTTTCGATATACGCCGCATAATCGGCCCTTTGGCCAAATGTCAGCTTTCCCGGCAAATCCCTGTTCTTGTTGTGACAAAGAATGGGATGGATTTCGTTGCGGCATATGCTGAAGAGGCGCAACTTATCAAGAATTTGGACATAAAGAAACAATATCTTTTTTCAAATGAGCCAGGCGAAACAAGCGCGCATTTGGGAACTTTTAAAGCTTTTATCAGCGAGACTAAACTGCCGGTGAATGCTCGGAAAGAGCCTAGGTTTGTAAATTAGATTGAATATGCGTCTGTATAGAAAATATTCCAAGGGATATTCGTATGGAAAATTTAGGCAATAAAGAAGAATTTCTTGGTTATCCGATAGAGGTTATTAAGCTTTTGAACGACCCCAAGTTCTTTGGCAGGATGAATGATCCCACGGCTTCTGCGTACTTAAAAGGCCCTTGTGGGGATTCTATGGAGTTTTATTTGGTAATAGAAAATAAGAAAATTACCGGTATCAAATATTATGCGGATGGTTGCGGCGCCACAAGAGCGTGTGCGGCTATGGTCGCGCAGATGGCTTACGGTAAAACGATTAAAGAGGCATTGGCGATTTCCGCGGGGGAAGTCATAATGCAGCTAAAAGGCTTGCCGGAAGATCATCTGCACTGTTCAATTCTCTCGGTTAGCACGCTTTATAGAGCGATAGCGGATTATTTGCTGAAAATATGATTATAACTAATCAAAAATCTACAAGGGGAGAGACTGAGACAAGGCTGTTATCTGAATGTCTTAGATCCAGCCTGTTATTTATTAGACTAAAAGAGCTTGGACAGCTTGAGAATATGAAGATAATGGGCAAGGCGGGGGATTATCGCAAGGGCAGAGATTATGTCTTAGTTGATAAGCGATAGCGGCATGGAGAGAAATATAGAAGCTAAGGAAAAGGAGTATTTAGAGCAAGAGAAGCGCCTGTCAATTAATTCCGAATGTAAGCGGAATTATTATTGTAACCACGCCGCAGGATGTCGCCATACTCGATGCGCGAAAGAGCGTTTTATTTGCTAAAGAAATAAAAGTACCGGTAGTCGGCATTATTGAGAAGCAGAAGCTTTCATGAATATAGTGGATAAGATTAGGGAATTTACAGGTGATAAGCAATGAAATCCGCGTTTAAATATATTTACGGGCCGGTTCCTTCATGGAGGCTGGGCAGTTCTTTAGGCATAGATTTGCTTTCGCAGGAAGAAAAGATCTGTAATTTTGACTGCGTTTATTGCCAGCTTAGGCCGATTAAAAAACATACATTGGAAAGAAAGATTTACGTTTCCGTCAAAGAAGTAATTGATGAATTAGGGGAATTACCCGAGACTGATATAGATTATATTACTTTCTCCGGTAGGGGAGAGCCAACCTTAGCGGCAAACTTAGGAGAAGCGATAAAAGCGGTAAAGTTGATCCGTAGAGAGCCGGTAGCGGTTTTAACTAATAGCGCTTTGATCGGTCTGGATGAAGTAAGGAAAGAACTGGTATTGGCGGATCTTGTGGTCGCCAAGCTGGATGCCTGTTCTCCGGAATCATTGCGGGAAATAAATAAGCCTGCGGATGGAATACAATTTGGTGATATCCTAGAAGGGATCCGGACATTTAAGCAGGGTCATCAGGGAAAATTGGCTTTACAGATAATGTTCATCGACAATAATCAAAATGATGTCAATAAGCTTATTGACTTGGCAAATTATATCAAGCCGGATGAAATACAGCTGAATACTCCTTTAAGGCCGTGCGGCGTCAAACCATTGCCAAGAGAAGAAATTGTTAAGATAAAAGATAGTTTTATCTTGGCCTGTGCGGGAGTTCATGTGGTTTCTGCTTATGACGGAATGGCGCTTAAGGATGTTATTTCCTTTAGCGACGAGGATACGTTAAAAAGAAGGGGCAAGATAAAGTGAGGACTTATTTAGATTGCATCCCTTGTTTTTTTCGTCAAGCGCTTGAAGGCAGCCGGATCGTTAAGGCAAGCCCCAGGCAACAGAAAATGATCATTGACGGGTTTGCAAGAAGGATACCGGGGCTTTCGCTGAATTTATCTCCGCCCGAAATAGCAAGGGCTGGATACGCATTCTTAAAAATGATATCTCCCCAGGGAGATCCTTATAAAGAAATCAAACAGAAAAGCAATCGCATTGCCTTAAGGCTATTAGGCAGGTTAAGGGCTAAAGTCGAACATTCTTCGGATAGGCTTCTAACGGCGGTGGAGTTGGCTATTGCCGGAAATATTATTGATTTTGGAGTTAAGAATAATTTGAATGTATACGATGAATTAAAAAAGATACTGGCACAAGAAGATAAATTCATTCACAAGAAAGCCATATTTCATTATTCGGAATTCAAGAGGGCATTGAAAGGCGCGAAAAGGATTTTGTATCTTGCAGATAACGCCGGAGAAGTGGTATTTGATCGGGTTTTGATCGAAGAAATAAAGAATGAGCATCCCGATAAAGATATTTGTTATGCCGTTAAAGCAAAACCTATTATAAACGATGCCTTGTTTGAAGACGCTAAAGTTTGCGGAATCGATAAAACGGCGCGGGTGATTTCAAACGGAACAGATGCCCCCGGGACAATACTTGCCTTATGCTCAAGAGAATTTAAGCGCATTTAC
>JBFZAD010000004.1:0-6865 GCA_041309125.1 Candidatus Omnitrophota bacterium | reverse complement strand
ATCGCTACCTTTAATATTTCTTAATCTTTGTAAAGTTAGTCTTAGAATAGATTCTGGTTTCGGGTACCAAAGCTCTTCTCGAGTAAATACTGCCATATTTTTTATTTTTTTTGCTATATCTTTCTTATAAATTATTAAACCATCTCCCATGAATAATGTTCTATTCTCTAACTTAGCCAATAGATCATCCACAGATACAAGCATATAGTCTGTAATTCTTCTTAAATTGCCTTCTTTATTCTTATAAAGACAAGTATATATAAGATTTCTTTTTGCATCAATGATAGGACAGATATAATTAGTCTTGGAATTTACGGCATTGTGCGCAATGATATCTAAGCTTGGGATACCAACAATAGGTTTTTTTAAGCAAAAATCCATTCCCTTGATTATAGAAAAACCAATGCGAAGCCCAGTAAAAGAACCGGGCCCCAGCCCCAAACCAAACACATCTATATCATTAATTGACAACTTTATTTTCTTTAATAGCCTGTTGATAATAGGCAGCATGTCTTTAGCAAGATTTCTACCGCAAATTTCGTTATATCTTGCTATCAAATTGGCGTCTCTTGAAATAGCTATTGATAAAAATTTTGTGGATGTATCAACGGCAAGGATATTCATCTTTTATTTTCTTTAATATAAAATTGTAGCGTTTGCCATAAGAAATAAAGTGCAGAGCCCTTTTATTTTTACCCAGAATAGAAATATTGACTTGAAGGCATTCTTTAAAAAAATCCCTACATCTTTGTGCCCACTCTATGACACTTATCCCCTCTCCCCAAAGCTCCTGCTCTAACCCAGCGCGGACTATCTCATTGGTATTTTTTATCCTATATAAATCAAAATGATAGAGAGATAGTCTTTTTAATCTATATTCTTTCATTATAATGAAAGATGAGCTCGTTGCTTCTTTTTCATCAACCCCAAGACCTCTTGCCATACCCTTAAAAAAAACTGTCTTGCCGCTGCCTAGCTCACCGCACAACAATACAATATCTCTCTTCTTAAGGTATTTGCTAAGAAGCTCACCTATGTTTTTAGTCTGCGTTGTGCTTTTTGATATTATAGAGACCATTAAAAATGCTTAAAGCCCTTTTTCCTAAAAGGCATTATCACTCCATCTTTCTCTTGAATTTTTACTCCAAATTCCTTTTTCTTGATCTCTCCTATGCATGAAAAGATACCATTGCCCGTTTTAAGAAGCTTGAGTCCGTCTTTCTTTGGCATTGTAAAAAGCAGCTCAAAATCCTCTCCCATATACAAGGCCTCATCTATATTCTTTGCGTCCTTAGAAACTGGCATCTTATCTTTTATTATTAATGCTCCACAGTTACTTGCCGTGACCAACTTCACTAAATCCTGGGAAAGGCCATCCGACAAATCCATCATAGAGTTAATCATAAAATTATTCACTAAATAGCGTGCCTCTTTTATCCTTGGCAAAAATGTAAGGTGTCTATTTGCCAAGGAACCACCCAACGCTCCGGTTACAAATATTAAATCCTTGTATCTGGCGCCACTGCGTAATTTCAAGTTCTTCCTCTCAACCAAACCCACCACAGAGGTATCTGCGACAATTTTGTCAGACCTAACAGTATCACCTCCGACAATGGCTACCTTAAATCTCCTGGCAAGCTTAATCAGCCCTTTATAAAAACTCTCTATAAATTTAATACCTGTATCTCTTGGTATGCCCAATGAAATAGTTGCATACTTTGCAACTCCTCCCATTGCAGCAATATCGCTAAGAGATACTGCCAATGCCTTGTGGCCTATCATCTCTGGGTTGGTATTCTTCTTGAAATGCGTTCCCTCTACTATCATATCACATGTGTACAAAAGATAATTTTTGTTATCAAAATTCATAACTGCTGCGTCATCTCCAATACCTCTATAAACACCTTTTTGACGCGGTATTCTTTTCTTAAGAAAATCGATAACTATATCTTCGCTAAAAATCTCTCTACTCATTTAAACAAGCCTTTTCTTTAAATTGTTAAAAGGTTTTTTTAGTATTCCTTTTTCTGTAATTATTGCGCTTATTAATCCGGATGCAGTTACATCAAATGCAGGATTATATACCTTGGTGCCAAAAGCAGCTATCCTTTTCTTAAAAAATAATTCTGTAACCTCTTTCCCATCCCTATGCTCAATGGGGATTTGTTTGCCCGAGGCAATAGAAAAATCAAATGTAGAGATAGGAGCTGCTATGTAAAAAGGTATATGATGATATTTAGCCAAAACTGCAAGGCTGTATGTGCCTATCTTATTAGCTGCATCGCCATTATTTGCAATCCTGTCTGCGCCTACTATAACCTTATCGATTTTATTTTGCTTCATGAGGCTTGCGCTCATATTATCGCAAAGCAAGGTAACATCTATTTTTTGACGTTGCAATTCCCATGTGGTGAGCCTGGCCCCCTGTAATAGAGGCCTTGTTTCGCATGCATAGACCTTAATATGCTTGCCTTGCTCCTTTGACTTATAAATCACACCCAGTGCTGTTCCATAATCCGCAGTTGCAAGTGCCCCTGCATTACAAACCGTAAGTATTGAATCGCCTTCCTTAATTAAGCTAGAGCCAAACTCTGCTATCTTGCGGCAAGTCTCTTGATCCTCTCTCATAATCTTAAAAGCCTCATCTAAAAGAAGCTTTTTTAGGGTTCGTATGCTTTCTGTACGATTATTCTCTACAACTGATAAAAGACGCTGCATACCGTAAAATAGATTAATTGCAGTTGGCCTTGATGAGCCTAAATATTTCATAACTCTCTTTAGCTCAATCATAAAATCCTTATATGTCTTGGCATTAGAATCCATTATCCCTAAATAAAGCCCAAAACTCGACGCAATTCCTAATGCCGGCGCTCCCCTTACCTTTAACTCTTTTATTGCCAGATATAGTGATTTTATATTACGACAATTTACATATTCTAATTTTAATGGTAACTTAGTTTGATCTATCAGTCTTATCTTATCCTTGTGCCAGATTATTGTCTTTATGCTCATCTAATGCCCCTTTGAAGGAAGGTATTTTTTAATTGCCTTTAAGAAATTATAAATAAAATATAATAAATTAAAAATCAACGTCTTTTTCACATATATCGCACCTTCTGGACAATTCTCCTTACAGCAAAAACAAGAAATACATCCTTTATAATTAATGATTATCTTTACATCTAGGCTTATTACTTTTTTTGGGCAAAGATTAACACAAATCATACATTTAGTGCATTTTTTGTGTTTTATCACGGGATACAACTTCATTACCGCCTCAAGCATTTTTAATAAAGGATGCGGCAATTTAGTTACAAAGGAGCCTTTAGGGAGTATGAACTGCCTTGGGGCTACCGAAGATAATTTCTCTCCTAAGATTTCTATTTGGTCTGGGTTTGCTTTACCTAATTGCCTTTTGACTGCCTCTTTGGTTGTTAGAATAGCTTCTGGCTTAAGGCCCATTATCAAAGCTAGAATGGAATCTATTGCCACAGCATCTGTGCCAATAATTATAAGCCCTAATTCCTTTAAGATGCCATTACTGGCCGGGCCATCTGCCTCCATAGAAATTATTGAATCAATTATTGTAAGGTGCGGCTTTGCCAACTGAAAAATATCAACCAGCATCTTTGAAAAATCTTCTGGCCTTGGAAATTTTCTATGAAGATTAACCTTATAGTTACCCGGAACTGCGCCAAACATATTTTTTATTGCACCTGTAAGAATCATTAAATCATGTGTTTTAAATTTAGGAAGGTTGACTATATAATCATGTGCTTCTAAACAAGATGCTAATGGATATCCATTTACCCATTTAGGGATAAACCTCACCAGAGATGCCCCCTCTTCCTTGGCTACTCTTGCCATGCCGGTCTCTTTATAAACTATGTCCATATCAGGCTCACTACCCCATGCGCCAGGCCCATCTCCTATAGAAACACTGCAATCAATTTCCTTTAAAATCCTTATAGCTGCCCTGACAACTTCCGGATGGGTAGTGACACCTTTCTCAGGCTCTATTGCCATTAATAGATTGGGTTTCAAAAGAACCTTTGATTTCGGTTTTATTATTTTATCTATCGGGTGTAATAGTGCAATTGCCCTTCTTACAGCAGACTCAACATTACCAGTAGAGTAGTCGCTGCATCTAGTAATTGCAACCTTTGATTTATTTTCCATTATTTATCCTAAAAAGCCTCTTGCCGTTATCATAGGTAATCCTACAAAGAGATTCAAAGTCAATATTTCTTATCTTTGCTAACTCCTGTGCAAGGAATTTTACAAAACAAGGCTCATTCCTTTCGCCTCTTTTGGCCTGAGGAGACAAAAACGGGCAATCAGTCTCAAGAAGCAATCTCTCATCAGGCACATACCTAACCAATTCTCTCAAATCATTTGCCTTTTGATAAGTTATATTTGAGGTAAAAGAAATATAAAAACCAATGTCTAAAAATTTTTCTAAATACTCTCTATTTGCACAGAAACAATGAATCACACCGGAATTCTCTATATTAAAATCTGATTTTAAGATTTCAAATATATCCTCTGATGCCTGTCTATTGTGGATCACAACGGGCAGCTTCTTCTCATTAGCCAGTGACAATAAGGATAGAAACATCTTCTTTTGGGACTCCTTGCCCGAGAAATTACGATAATAGTCAAGGCCAATCTCACCTATTGCCACAACCCTATCTTGCTTAGAAAGAATACTGATCTCATCTAGGTCATTTTGATTAAATGTCTTTGCATAATGCGGATGTATGCCTACTGACGAAAATATTAGTTTATGGCTTGATGCAAGCTGACAAGATCTTCTGCTACTTGCCAAGTCTACCCCTATATTAATTATATATCCAATATTAGATTCCCTTGCCCTTGTTAAAACTTCTTCTCTGTCTTTATCAAATTCAGGAAAATCTAGATGGGCATGGGTATCGCTTAACATTTATTGTCTTATTAAATAATTATTATGCAGCTATTCAATACGAGGGAAAAGTGGGGTTCCTTTGGTTATTTTTTTAGATTGTATCTGCCCTTTTATCAAACCTGCCGTCTGCGGTATAAAAGGCTCTAAAACCTGCTGAATCTTATCCAGGACTTTTAAAAGCACGCCTAAGAAAATAGATAGATCTTGGGTTCGATTTTCTTTTACTAAAACCCAGGGCTTAGTAGCCTCTATCGACTTATTAGCCATATTAATCAATTCCCATATAGACACAAGGGCACCGCTAAAATCTAAATTAGACAAATATGATTCAAGTTTTTCATCTAAAGCCTGTATGCCTTTATTTAAAGGGTCCTCTTTAATCTTGTCTAAATCTGAGCCGGGCATTTCTCCGTTAAAATATTTCTCAACCATAGTAACTGTCCTGTGCAGAAGATTACCTAAATCATTGGCCAGGTCGCCATTAAACCTTTTAATCAGGGACTCTTCGCTAAAATTCCCATCCAGTCCAAATGGCACATCCCTAAGCAGAAAATATCTGTAGGCATCTAAGCCAAATTTCTTAATTTCATCAATCGGATTTACAATATTGCCCTTTGATTTTGACATCTTATCTTGAGCCATAAGCCACCAGCCATGTGCAAATACCATCTTAGGCAGTTCTATATCCAGGGCATGAAGCATTATTGGCCAGTAAATTGCATGTTGCCTCAGTATATCCTTACCCATAAGATGCACATCGGCCGGCCACCATTCTGAATTATATTTATTTGAGCTATCAAATTCACCAACAGCACTTATGTAATTTATAAGCGCATCAAACCACACATAAACAACATGCTCACTACTAAAAGGAACCTGTATCCCCCAGGAAAGTCGTGATCGGGGCCTTGAGATACAAAGATCTGCTAATTTATTATGAGCCAAGAAACTTTGTATCTCATTTTTCCTGATTGAAGGCTGAATAAAGTTTGGGTTGCTATTTATATAATCTACCAGCCAATCCTGATATTTTGATAATTTAAAGAAGTAGTTCTTCTCTGATATATGCTCTAAGGGCCTTTTGCAATCCGGGCAAAGCTGTTGTTCTAATTGAGAATCTAACCAGAATGTCTCACATGGAGTACAATACCAACCTTCATATTTATCTTGGTAGATATCTCCACTCTTATAAAGTATCTCTAGGGCCTGACAGACCACTTTTTTATGTCTTTCTTGTGTAGTACGGATAAAATCATCGTAGCTTATATTTAAAACCTTCCATAGATCAAGAAATTTTTGAGCCATTTTATCGGTAAAATCATGGACCTCTTGCCCTGTTGACTCTGCTGCCTTCTGGATTTTTTGTCCATGCTCATCAGTACCAGTCAAAAAATGAACACTCACCCCCTGATTTCTTTTAAAACGAGCTAAACAGTCGGCAGCTATAGTTGTATATGAATGCCCTATATGCGCAGGCGCATTCACGTAATAGAGCGGAGTTGTTAAGTAAAACTTCTTTTTCATATCAATCTTCTTTTCCCTTGGACAGATCTATCTCAATCTGGCTTCCTGTAGATAATTCTACTAAACAGGTCTTCTTAAGCGGATTTACACTTATTACCTTTGCTTTGCCATGTTCTGTGTTAATCTTATCACCCTCTTTTGGCAATTCTTTGAGTAAATTCTTATAGGTTGCATATTCATAAGACAGGCAGCACATAAGCCTGCCACATATCCCGGATATCTTGGGTATATTTAGGGGAAGCCCTTGCTCTTTGGCCATCTTGATAGTCACGGGATTAAAATCCTTCAAAAATGATGCGCAGCAAAGCTTTCTGCCGCAGGTGCCAATACCGCTAAATAGCTTTGCTTCATCCCTTACCCCACTCTGCCTAAGCTCTATACGAGTCTTAAAAATCTTAGCAAGGTCTTTGAGGA
>JBFZAD010000003.1:0-4088 GCA_041309125.1 Candidatus Omnitrophota bacterium | reverse complement strand
GTTTTTCTAGAAACTTGTTTCCTGTATTGCCTGCCTTCTCTGATGCAGGCCCTGGATTCCATGTTGATTCATGCATTCTCTTGGCATAAGAAGTATTGAATGCAACAGTAATTGTGTCAGGCTTCTCTGATATGCCGCTAATATTTGCGCCTTCCCCTGTCTTTTCTTTTACGGGATAAAGATTATTCCCCCCAACAAACTCACCCCCAACATGTACGCTCCCAGCAGCTCTAAGATTCCCCCATTTTATAGGCGGCGTTACTAATTCATTATTTGAACCATTAACAACAAAATTAATAAACTGAAGCCCACATTTTGTTTTTGCTATTTTATCTATACCGCTAGTGCTATTAGAAGCTATCCCTACTTTTTTTATAAACTTATTTAATCCTTCTGTCAATGTATCTGTGATTTCTATATTTAAAGCACCAGGCATTATATCCATACTCCTATATATCCCGGATTGTCACTGAAACTTGAAGGCCGCCCGATATTCTTAATCAAGAATTCCTTCTCTCCATTTGGGAAATTATAATTGTGTTTTTTCTTTATTTGTATTTTTTGATTGTAGGTTACTATAGAGTTATAATCTTGACTCATAGCAATATTAGAATTACCAATAACATCCTGGCCATTCTGATTAGTTACGATTTTGTTTTTATCTTCAATACGACAAGAAATAGTATCGGATACAGAGCGGACAGCTCTCCCGTTTATATCTTTTGTATAAGTAACGAGAACAATTTCATCTGTCAAATAAATATCAATTAAGGACAATTAGAAGCCTTACTGAATATGTACTTGGGCCTCTTCTTCTAGTGTTTTCTTCAAATTAAAACATACAAAACTATTTGTATTTGTAAATTTACCATTAATTTTATAGTTCGTCAAGTGTTTTGCAATATCTTCTTTATTTGTGTAACATGCATTCCCTATATCATGTGTAGTTTTATACGGCTCTTCCCTAAAAACAGTTTTATCAGAATATTTAAAAGAAATAACTATTTGTTTTATCTTTGTGCCATTAAGCTTATCAAGAAGATAATTATAATATTCTTGATCTGGAACATGCTGCAATAAAGCTACCACAAAAAGAATATCTATATCTTTTTCAGGATTTAAATCCGGGATATCATATGGATTCATTTTAACAATTTTATAATTCATAAATTGGCACTTCTGCGCCCTTTCTTTGAAGGCGTTAATTTGCCGATCTGCAATTTCATAACCAACATAGCTCTGTATGGGATAGTTATTTGTTAACCACTCAAAAAAATAACCACCGCCGATTCCATAATCAGCTACTTTTTTATTTTTAAGTCTTAATCCCTGGACTGAAGATGCATACCAGTTAAAAAGCGCTTCTTTGTCAGGCCGTTCTATATGTGCACTTCCGGGCCCAACTCTTCTTTCCCATGCAGTAACGATATCATATTGTTTAATCATAGATTAATCCTTAATAAATTATATTATTCTACATCTATTGATTATATTCTATTTCTTCTTTTATTGTAGGACAAGTATTCCCGCTATCATTTTGCTTCCATTCAGGACTTATCCTAGAATAATTTCTTGTTAATTTATACACATTTGCAATGTATGTTCCAATACACACATTATGAGAACCAATTTGATATGCTTCTCTTACATCATTCACGTATTTATAATTCCCCTCCGCTATAACATTTTTACACCCAGCATCTATTAATTCCTTGAGAAATATCTTATCGGGATAATAGCGTTTAGTCAAGTATAATACACTCAATGCCGTTGTAATATATGCTACCTTATAATTATTATTTATAATATTGTTATAATCTTCCATACTTGATATATCTGCTATAATTGGTATCCTATTATGACTACAGTATTCTACTATCTCAGGAAGATTTTTATTAAAGCATCTAAAATCAATTGCAATATAATCGGCCCATTTTTTTACCTCTTCTATTTCATTAAGCGAAGGGGTTATATATGGCTGTAGTAGCATGTCCTGCACTTTTATTTTTTTAAGACCGATTATAGGCACATCATGGGTGTTTATATTTTTGTCTGTTCTAATCGCTACTGCGCCACCATTCATAGCTTCCCTTGATAATTCCTTTGTAGTACCTTCGCTATATCCCTGAATACTAACAATAAGTCCCTTTGTAATTCTGTTCATAATCTTAAAACCCTCTATATGTTAACCTGTTCGCTATTTCACGATCAGTACAATTTCTTAATGCATCGCCTCTTATTTTTTCAGCTGCTTCTATTAGCCCTATGATATCAAGCATCTCTTGATAATCGCTTGATACCGTAGAGTGATCACTACCTTTTAATGTTTTATCTGTTGTATAGTGACGTTCTATATATTTCGCACCAGCATATATTGCATATGGAATGCCAAGGCCCTGGAAATCATGGGAACTGTATCCGACTTCATTCCCTTTTCCCTTTGTGGCTTTAAGTAGCTCCTGGATTGTCACAATATTTATCTCCTGAAGATAGCATGGGTATATGGATATGCAATGCATGATTATATCAGCTAAATCTATCCAGGCATTACCAAGTATTTCTTCATAATTATGCATCCCTGTAGACACAATAATTTTAAATGCTTTTACCTGCCTTCTGCTTAATAATAAATTTTGCAAAGAAACGTCCGAATATAACTGAGAAGGCAGTTTTATATAATTGCAATCCATATTAAGAAGGTTAATAACAGATTTTTCATCAAAAGCAGAGCAAAGAAATTCAAGTCCTAAACTCTCGGAATATACTTTTAATTCGTGAATTTGTTCTGTCGTGAATTCTAATGCTTTCCTGTGTTCATAATAAGTAGGCCCAAAGGAATTTATTAACGACCTCGGCTTATTCTTAATAGATTCGTGGATATCTTCTATATTTCTTTTTTGAAATTTTACACCCCACACATTGAGAGCGGCGGCATCATTAATCATCTTCTTTGCAAGCTTAAAATCACCTTGATGGTTACAACCCATCTCTAGAATTATTTTAGTCTTCATTCTTTACCTGCTTCACAATATAAGTTGCATTCTACATCTACATACAAGTATTATCATTTTCAATCAGCCAGTCTATAAATTCCCTGACTGCGCCTTTCCCTCCATTCGCTTGTGTAATAAATATATTTGGTATTTTTATGATTGCTTCATTAGCATCATTCGGACAAGCAGGGAAGCCGACTGCTTCCAAACATTCTAAATCATTCGTATCATCGCCAATATAAGCCACCTCTGGAAGGATGCAATTGAATTCATGGCATAGCCGCCTTAATATTTCTAACTTGTCATTACCGGCATTACCGTCAATATGTCGCTCTATTGTGCCAAGACTAATAAACTTATTAGCCCTGGCCTGATTAATCCCTCCGAATTCAGAAGTCAATAAAAACGCCTTTACCTTTGTCTTGTGTTTCAACAAATGGAATCCGCGCCCATCTCTATGGCTAAACTGCTTTAACTCTTCACCTTTTGTAGAATAGTAAACAGTTGAATCAGTCAAAGTTCCGTCAATATCGGATATAAATAATTTAACTTTATTCATTTATATAATTCTCCTAATAATTCAAGTCTATCCATTTTCTTTTCTACCCTGTAAATATTTTTCCAATTCCCTTAAGTCTTCAATGGTATCAATATCAAAAAGCACGTCATCATCAAAAATTATTTTATCAGCTGAGTCTAAAAGATGTTTACTATATAGCATCTGTTTTCTGAATATATAGAAATTGCCGTTTTCAATAAAAACAGAATCTTTATTGCATCCATTATCTGTTCTTTCAACCTGACTGAAATTTAAAGGAACTGCGTCTTCACTATATATAAATTTATCACACCGCTTTGCTGACAATCCGCAAATAAAATCGTCTGCGATAAATCTGTTAATCCATGCCTTCACTCTGTCTATGTTTCTTACGGGATTAGTTACTTGAAGGAATATATATATGTCTGCATCAATCTTAGACCATAATATCTCTTGATTAGTCTTGTGCTTATCGCCAGAAAACTCAGGGAGCCGTTTTATAAGATTTACTTTGCTTGGTAATTCAAGATTATCATAATCAGTAAATAGATAATAAT
>JBFZAD010000002.1:0-6200 GCA_041309125.1 Candidatus Omnitrophota bacterium | reverse complement strand
ATTTTTGAATATACTACTTAGCTATCCATTTTTAGTCTTTGCAGGGGTTATTAAGAAGACTATTGACGAGGGTGCGGCTAAGCCTTCAATAGGTCTTGTAAAGCCAAGAAATTCAAATGCTAAAATCGTTGACCTTAGGAAGGGCTCGCAAGAAAATCAAAAACAGCAAGATACTGCTATTAACCAGCCTATATTAGCCGAAGTTACTAAAACAAAGCCCGTTGAACCAAAGTCAGAAATTTCCAGAAATCCCACCACATCTAATAGTAATAATAACGGGGCATTCAAAGAAAAGGCAATCCAGCAAATACAGGAATTAACAGATGAGCTTAGTGAGTGTACAAAAGAGGACGTGCCATTTGAAATTTTACAGAAGAAAGTAAAGCAAGAATCGGAAGATTATTTAGTAATGAAAAAAGATGTGTTATTGATTACAGTCTGGGACAATGATGATTTAAGAACTGAGACCATTGTTAGACCAGATGGTAAAATTTCCTTTCCTTTGATAGGGGATGTTCAGGCAGAGGGGTTGACGTTAACGCAACTGGATTCCATCATAACCGAGAGATTAAGAAAATATTTAAGAAAGCCGGAAGTTTCTATAATAATAAAAGAGATTGCAGGTACTAAGGTTTCTATTCTAGGAGAGATTAAAAGCCCGGGAGTTTATAGGCTTGAGGAAGAAGGCAGGGTTTTAGAGCTATCTGCCCTTGCCGGAGGCTTTACGAATGATGCGGTATTAAAGAGAGTAATTATAATACGTAAGGACCCGGATCAAAGCGTTCTATTAATAAATCTTAATAGGGCGCTCTTAGAAGCTGATTTTAGCCAAAACATAATTCTCAAGCAGAATGATATAGTATATATATCAAAAAAATTCATTTCGAATGTAAATTATTTCTTAACCCAGGTATTCGGTCCCATTGCTGATACGGCAATAAAAATCGAGGATTTATCCAGCGGTAGACGTTAGGACAAATTTGTAACACATGGAATACGAATTAAATTTTAGAGACTATTTAAGAATTCTTGATAAGAGAAAGTGGGTTATTGTATTAACAATAGTTTTAAGTATCGTTATAAGCATAGTCTCTCTTAACCGCCAGACTTCTGTTTATGAAGCAGCCTGTACAGTGAGGATAGTCCAGCGCAGCCCTATGTATGGTACTATGATGGGAGGCTTTGACCATGGCATGGCTATGGCATCCATGGAGACAGAGGCAAATATTATTAAAAGCTATGCTGTTTTAGAGAAGGTTTGCCGTCGTCCAGAGATAAACCTGATTAATGAAGAACTGGTAAAAGAAAAAGGGAACCTTGAAAAAGAAAAAAACAAGTTATTAGAAAAATATACAAGCGAACATCCAAAAGTCGCAGAGATTACGGACAAGATAAAAGACATACAGAATAAATTTGATAATATAGTTAACTCTTTAAGATCGCAGGTATCCACCGAGACAATTGAGCGCACAAACATGATTAAAATCGCAGTTACTTCTAGCGATCCTCAAGCTGCTATGAAATTAGCAAATATAGTTGCAAGTGTATATGAAGAAACCAGCCTCCGCGACAGAAGCGAAGAGGCAACAACGGTCAGGGAATTTATAGAAAAACAGCTCAAAACAGTTGAGAATAATCTTTCGGCAGCTGAAAATGGCCTAAAGGACTTTAGGGCCCAGCAGGGAACCGTTGCCGAGATTGCGCAGCCGCTTCAGGATAAGCTTGTTGAGCTGGAATTTGAGCATGCCAAGCTTTCTCAAAAATTCACCGATGAGCACCCTAAGATGATTGAGATAAAAGAACAGATATCCGATATCCAAAAACAGCTTTCAAGCTATTCAGCAGAAAGTATTAGATTTTCGCAGCTTCAGAGAGACGTAGAGGTTAATAGGAAATTATACGGCCTGCTTAAAGAAAGATTTGAAGAGTCTCGAATTTCAGAGGTTTCAAAAATAGGCAATATCAAAATAGTTAATCCCGCAACTCTGCCTACAAGTCCAGTTTCTCCTGATAGGCAGCGTACTATTTCTCTAGGTGCAGCATTTGGTTTAATCTTTGGTCTTATACTATCATTTATGCTAGAGAATTTAGACACATCGATTGGAACCATAGAGGACGTAGAAAATATTGTCAAGCTGCCAGTATTAAGCGTAGTGCCGCGCATAATAATAAACAAGAATGGCAAAATAGGATTTCTAAAAAATCTTTTTTCTAAAAACATAAAAGCTAAAGAGGATGATCCCAAGGTAAGGCTTTTAGTCCACTTTATGCCTAAATCTACTGAGGCAGAAGCCTACAGGGCTTTAAGGACCAATCTTAAAATTGGCGAAGGCCGCAAGGTCTTTACAGTAACAAGCGCAGGGCCAAGAGAGGGCAAGACCACAGTCTTAATAAATCTGGGGATAGCAACTGCCCAGGCAGGGTTTAAGACTCTCCTTATAAGTACTGACTTAAGAAGGCCGGCCATTTATAAAACCTTTAATATTAATGTTGAACCTGGCTTCTATGAGATAGTTACAAATGCAATTCCATGGAGAAAGGCAGTTCGTGGCATTTCAGACTTTTTGATTGGGAATATCGAAGTGGATGATGCAGTTAAGACACGCGGTCTTGATAACTTGTATATTATTACTGCAGGGCACATGATAAGTAACCCTTCAGAAATCTTAAACTCTGAAAATATAAAATTTTTAGTAGAGGATTTCAGAAGAAACTTTGACGTTGTGCTTTTTGACTCACCTCCAGTCCTACCTTTAAGCGATGCGCTTCTATTAAGCAAATACTGCGATGGGGTTATATTAGTCTATGAGATAGGCAAGACCTCTCGAGATGCACTTATGAGGGCTAAGGCACAAATTGAGGGATATGGAAGCAAGATCATCGGCATAGTAATGAACCAGATAAAACCCCAGATGGGCTTATATTCAGGTTATCGTTACTACTATTATTCTAAATATAGATATTATTCAGATGAGAAGGATAAGCCTGTCAAGAGATAGCTTTATTTTCTAGAAAGTTAATCCTTAACCTTCAATAAATACGCTTAAATCCATAAAATTACTTAAAGCGAGCACATGCTGAATCTTATTTTTTTTCTTTTTGTGCTAATTTTGTTTACCTTGGCTGGTAGGAGGGTTGTAAGGATTAGTAAGACAGGGGCAAGATTAGGACTTTTTACGATAGCAGTAGTTGCGACTGTAATTTTCACATTAGGTTTGTTTTCTTTTAATTATAAAGAATTTGATGCCCCAGTCATTATTGTGTTATTAATTGCCACAGCGGCCCTTGGTGTTTTCTTTGCAACTCGTAAGCTTTGGTAAGCGCAAAAAATTTTTCAAGACTGCTTCAATATTTGCTTGTAGGCCTATTAAGGCTTATACAAAAAGCAGGAGAATGATAAGCCCCGTAATCCTTAAAAAAAATGCTCAAATAAATCTTGCAGGCATTTTTTTGCTATTTGTCCTGTCTGCTTTAGTCATTCCACTTATTTTTAATTTTCCGACATCAAGCTACTTAATCATCCTGACAGCATTAATAATATTTATTATAGCATTTTTAAAAGTAGAACTTGCACTCATTATTCTAATTTTCTCAATGCTTTTGTCTCCAGAGATAAAATTGGGAGGGATCCCTGAGAGGTTTGTTGTTTTAAGGTTTGATGACATTTTTTTATTCTTAGTATTTTTGGGATGGATTGCCAAGACTGCCTTGAATAAACAATTAGCTCTTTTAAAATCCACACCGCTTAATACGCCAATAATTATATATATAATTATCTGTGTAGTCTCAAGCCTTCTGGGTATAATGAGAGGTGAAATAAAGATTGCCCATAGTTTCTTTTATCTGTTGAAGTATATAGAATACTTTGTTCTGTTTTTTATGGTGGCTAATAGCACAAGAAATGAGCGTCAGATAAGAATTTTTTTACTTTTTATTCTTATCACATCATTCTTGGTTTGTTTATATGGTTACACTCAAATTGCTAGCGGGGAGAGGCTAAGCGCTCCCTTTGAGAAAGAAGGTGGAGAGCCGAATACTTTAGGTGGGTATCTTGTATTTATTATAGGCGTAATATCGGGCCTTATTGTTTATAATAAGTCAGGAGCTAAGAGATTTCTTCTTCTTGGGCTTTTGGCTTTTACGATAATACCATTACTGCGCACTCTATCTCGAGGATCTTGGTTCGCTTTTTTCCCCATGTCTATTAGCTTGGCTTTGCTAACAAAAAAGAGAAAACTCGTCATTTTGACTTTCTTATTTGCGCTATTTATATCATTGCCATTTTTACTCCCTGAAAGAGTTATTGAGAGAGTGAAAGAGACATTCACTCCAGGTAAAAAATATTCAATACTTGGCAGAAAAATAACATTTGATGAATCAAGCTCAGCCAGAATTGAGACTTGGAAGGAAACCGTAGAAGAGTTAAAACGAAGACCTCTTCTAGGGTTCGGAGTGCCGGCAACAGCAGTTATTGATAATCAATATGCAAGGACGCTCAGAGAAACAGGACTATTTGGGTTCTCGGCATTTTCCTTAATCCTGATAATGATATTTAGGCTGGGATTCTGGGCTTATAAAAAAAGCGCAGGAAATGACTTTTTCCAAGGGTTGAGTCTAGGATTCCTTGCTGGATATTGTGGACTGCTTGCCCATGGATTAACTGCAGCGACCTTTATTATAATTAGAATTATGGAGCCATTTTGGTTCTTGACAGCGTTAATTGTGACATTGCCTGAAATAGCAACTTCAAAAGATTATTCTCGATGAATGGATTATTCCCATGCCTACCGTTTATTTCCGAATTATTAAAATCCACTATAAATCCTGCGGGTACAAATTATTCAGATAATTCTGCTTTTTGGAAAATTTTTCATTAGAATTTAGGAGGATCTATGGAAGAAAGAGACGATATTAATAGTACAATACAAAGACAAATCGATGAAATTGCTACTACTTCAAGTGAACGAGCTGAAGCAGAAAGAATTTTACTATCGGCATTCCAGCAATCTCAGCTAAAAGAAATAAAAATCAATAAAAAGACTAAGCCATTAAAGAAATTTTTTGTATTATGGAAAATAAGATTTAAATATGGAATTCATTGGAGAAAACCACTGTATCTTTTTAGAATAATAAAGAACGTTTCATTAGGTAAGATGTACGATATGTTAGGAATTAAAAAATTTGTCTTAAGAGGGATTGAGTTTGCAGTCACATTCAAATGTAATTTTAAGTGCAGTCATTGTTTGTGTTCTAGGCTTGAAGAGTCAGACAGACGAAGAGAATTGACGCCGCAAGACTATAAAAGAATAGTCCAGGATGCTATGAGCCTAGGGGCTACTACATTTGGCCTTGAAGGAGGAGAGCCTTTTATTAAAAAGGATTGGGAGGATATTGTAAAATCATGGAAACCGCACTATAATCACATAATTATCTCTACAAACGGGTATCTTTTTGATGAAGAAAAAGCAAAGAAGTGTATGGAATTAGGAGTAGATACAATTAATTTTAGCTTAGATAGTGGTAAGCCCGAGCTGCACAATGCCTTTAGAAGAAAAAAGGACAGTTTTGAAAGAGTCATTAAAGGAATAGAGCTTTGCAAAAAATATAAAATAAAGGTAATTATAAATACAGTTGTACATAAAGGAAACTTATATACGGATGGTTTTAGAGAATTGCTAGACTTTGCCGATAGAGAGAAGATATTAGTAAACACCCTATTGGCTAAAGGCGTAGGAGGTTTTAAGGACTGCAAAGCCATGCTTGATAAGGAAGATCTCCAAGCTTACATGAAGATTGTTGAACCATATCCTTATGTGCAGCGTCATTTAAATTACAACTATGGAAAACAATTTGGTTGTCCTGGTACTAAAGAAATGATTAATATGACTCCATATGGTGATGTTATGAACTGCGCTAATATGCATATCTATTTTGGAAATGTTTTAGAGGAACCGCTGGCAGTTATTAGAGACAGGGCTTTAAAGAATACTCCATTTGGAAGATACCACTCTTGCTTTCTTGCCGAAGACCAAGATTTTATTAAAATTTATTATTCTATGCTTGAGAAAAAATGACCTGAGTCTTTAGAGGAATTTAAGAATGCAGTAAGGGCATATGAAAAAGATAATTCTAAGGTTGTTTATCAGGAGCTTTGCTTAAAAGATGGACAAGATGAACATGCTGTTTCTTAATCCACCATT
>JBFZAD010000001.1:0-3806 GCA_041309125.1 Candidatus Omnitrophota bacterium | reverse complement strand
GATCTTGTTATGGCGGCCTCATTTATTCGCCCACAAGACATTAATTTTATGGCCAAATATGGAAGAGGAATTATTTGTGTTCCTATGCATGAGTCTAGATTAATAGAAATGGGCTTAGAGCCAATGTCAAAAGATAGCTCAAGGCACGATAAGTTTTTGACTGCATGGATGATATCAGTTGATGCGGCAAAGGGTGTTACTACTGGGATTTCTGCTTATGACCGTGCGCATACTATAAAGTTTTTAATCGACCCAAAGGTAAAGAGTAGTGATTTTGTAAAGCCTGGCCATGTGTTTCCATTGATGGCCAGAGATGGCGGAGTTCTGGTTAGGGCAGGCCATACAGAGGCTTCAGTCGATTTGGCAATTATAGCTGGCCTATATCCGGCAGGTGTTATATGCGAGATTATGAATGATGATGGAACAATGGCAAGGACTGCACAATTATTGGATTTTGCAGAACGGCATAAATTAAAAATATGCACAATAGCAAGCCTTATTGAATATAGAAGAAAAAAAGAGAAACAGGTAATCCGTCTTGCAAAGACGAGACTTCCTACTGATTTCGGTGATTTTGATTTAATAGTATACGAGTCAAACGTTGATGGAATGCATCATCTGGCCTTGGTTATGGGTGATATCAATTCTTTTGGTTTGAAGTCTTCTAAAGGGATACTTGTTAGGGTCCACTCAGAGTGTCTGACTGGTGACGTGTTTCATTCTAAGCGTTGTGATTGCGGTGAGCAGCTGCGTAAATCCTTGGAGATGATTAAGGGTGAATCAAGAGGCGTAATTTTATATATGAATCAGGAAGGTAGGGGCATAGGGCTTCTCAATAAGATTAAGGCATATCATCTGCAGGATAAGGGGATGGAGACGGTTGAGGCCAATGAAGCACTTGGATTTGCCTCGGATTTAAGAGAATACGGCATAGGTGCTCAAATATTAGTTGATCTAGGAATTAAAGAAATACGCCTATTGACTAATAATCCGCGCAAGATAATAGGCCTTGAGGGTTATGGCCTGAAGATAGTTGAAAGGGTGCCTATTAAGGCTAAGGCAAACCCGATAAATAAAAAATATTTACAGACTAAGAAACAGAAGTTAGGACATCTTATTTAAATGAGGCCACAACTTACGGAGTCCGAAGGACGACGTAAGTTGTAAGGCCGAATTTACCCAGCACTTATTTGAATCATGCAAAGCGCTCAGCAAATAAGTGCTGGGTTCAACTCGCAGACGCATAAATAATAAATAGCTTCAAGCTACAATTTACGGTCGCTTACACTCCCGTAAATTGTCTGCTCATTGAAGGAGGGGAAACATGGTAAAGATAATACAGGGTGAGATGGTTGTAAAAAACAAAAGATTTGGGATAGTGGCATCTAGGTTTAACGATTTTATTACTCAGAGGCTTTTAGATGGATGTGTTGATACTCTTAAAAGGCATGGAGCAGATGAAAATGACATTAGTGTTGTTTGGGTGCCCGGTGCATTTGAAATTCCACCAATTGCGCAGAGATTGGCAAATTCAAAAAGATTTGATGCGGTTATTTGTTTAGGGACCGTTATCCGTGGCTCAACGCCTCATTTTGACTATATTGCAAGCGAGTCGGCAAAGGGCATTGCCGCAGTATCTTTAAAGACAGAGATTCCTACTATATTTGGAGTTATTACAGCCGATAACCTGGAACAAGCTATTGAGAGAGCTGGGACAAAAGATGGAAATAAAGGCAAGGATGCAGCTGTGACTGCTATTGAAATGGTAAACTTATCCGATAAATTAAAGAAATAATATGAGAAAGCGCACGCTTTCAAGAGAATGTGCCTTAAAGATTTTATACCAGGTCGAATTGACGAAAGATACGCTCGGTAATTGTCTTGTTGATTTCTGGCAGAATCAGATAGAAGAGGATCAGGCAGTAAAAGAATTTTCCGAGGCCTTGGTAAAAGGTGTTTTAGATAATATAAAATTGATTGATGAGAAAATTTCTTTACATGCTACCAACTGGCAATTGACTAGGATGGCAGTGGTCGATAGGAATATTTTACGCATGGGGAGTTTTGAGCTACTTTTTTTAAATGAAGTTCCGCCAAAGGTTGCTATAAATGAAGCTGTGGAGTTGGCTAAGAGATATTCAGGCCAGGAGGCAGGTAAATTCGTGAATGGCATTTTGGATAAGATAAAATTAGAGAAAAAATGAAATACGCTGATCTACATCTGCATACAAAATTTTCAGATGCGACCTATTCAGTTGAGGAATTGATAAGTGTTGCTGCTGAAAAAGGCCTATCTTGCATAGCTATTACTGATCATGATAGCGTAGATGGCCTGATATATTTAAGAGATAATATACCTAATCCTAGTATTGAGGTTATACCCGGCATTGAGTTATCTTGTGATATAGATAGCTACGAGGCACATATATTGGGTTATTTTGTTGATATTGATAATTATGAGTTTAGAATAAAATTAGAAGAGATAAAGGATGCAAGGAGGAAAAGAATCTGTGATATGACTGATAAGTTAAAGGATTTAGGCATAGTTATAGATCCGCAGGAAGTTTTTGATCTTAGTGGCAATGGAACCGTAGGTAGACTTCACCTTGCAAGGGTAATGCATAAAAATGGTTTTATCTCAAATACTACAGAGGCATTTTATAAATATATCGGAGATAATTGCCCTGCTTATGTTTCCCAGTTTAGATTGACTCCAGAAGAGGCAATAAAGCTCTTGCTCAAGGTAGGTGCAGTGCCAATTCTTGCTCATCCATATAGTCTTAGAAACCAGGAGTTAATCTATTCATTATTAGATTCAGGACTTCGCGGCCTTGAGGTGTATTATCCAGAACATACGCAAGGCATGCAAGAACACTATTTAAATTTTACAAAGAAGTACAACCTACTTATTAGCGGCGGTTCAGATTGCCACGGTAACGCAAAGATCCGCTCCTCCATTGGCTCGGTGAAAATTCCCTATGAATTGGTTGAGAAGATAAGAAATTCAAGATAATCCCCTTTAAAATATGTTTTATCGGTAAAAGATATGCGTAAAGATAGTTTATATATGCAAATGGCTATTAATCTTGCCTTGAAGGCCCATGGCAAGACAAGCCCTAATCCGCTCGTAGGTGCAATTATTGTTAAAAATAACAGGGTATTAGCTTGGGGTTTTCATAAAAAGGCAGGGTTTGCTCATGCAGAGGTAGTTGCGCTAGACAAGATAAAAGATAATGCCAAAGGCGCAACTCTTTATACCAATTTAGAGCCATGCACCCATTATGGCAGAACCCCTCCTTGTGTTGATAGAATTATAAAATCAGGCATAAAGAGAGTTGTTATCGGCATGATTGATCCCAATCCTGTGAATAACGGAAAAGGGGCAATGATTCTAAGAAGAAATAAGGTAAGTGTAACATTAGGCGTTCTAGAAAAAAAGGCGATAGAAATTAATAAACCCTTTATAAAATATATAACCCGAGGCCTTCCTTATGTTACAGTGAAGGTTGGCCAGAGCTTAGACGGTAGAATTGCCACAAGCCGTTTTCAATCAAAATGGATAACCTCGGAGAAGTCTAGAGAGCTTGCTCATAAAAATAGAAGATATTTCGATGCTATAATGTTTGGAATTAATACCATTGTAAAGGACAATCCTTCTTTAGAGAATGTTCAAACAAAAATAGTTGTTGATTCTAGCTTAAGGATACCTTTAGACTCAAAGATTTTTACGCCTCAGCCAGATTCAAAGGTAATTATTGCAGTTATCCGTTCTAGATTAAAAGAATTAGAGGGTTTGACTGAAAAGA